>JBDTPW010000093.1:0-2661 GCA_039932495.1 Ilumatobacteraceae bacterium | reverse complement strand
GGCCGATGCCGTCGGGGGGTTGGCATCGGCCCAAACGTTTTATTTGAGTTTGCTTATGGTCAATCAGCAATAGCGTGAGGGCACCGTGACGCAACGTTTCGCCAACATTTCTTTTCTCTCCGACTTCGGCATTAGCGACGAATTTGTCGGCGTCGTGAAATCAGTGATCGCCGACATTGCGCCCCATGTCCGCGTCGTCGATTTGGTCCATGAGATCGCGCCTTTCGATGTGCGCGCCGGTTCGCTCGCACTTGCCCGATGTATTCCATATGTTCCGCAAGGAGTCGTCCTGGCAATTGTCGATCCTGGGGTGGGTTCGTCGCGCCGCGGGGTTGCGATTTCGGTGGCCGGCGGAACGGGAATTTTTGTTGGTCCGGACAATGGTTTGCTTGCCGCCGCGATTGCTCTTGCAGGTGGTGCGGAGGAAGCGGTCGTGCTCAACAACGCGGAGTACCAACTTGTTGCGCCAGGGTCCACGTTTGCGGGGCGAGACATTTTTGCGCCGGCTGCGGCATATTTGTGCAATGGTGTTCCGCTCAGTGAACTTGGTGAGGCGATAGATCCAGAGTTGTTACTACCGGGAATCGTACCTTTGCCACGTGAATTGGACGGCGGCCTGCAAGGCGAGGTGACCTGGGTGGATCGGTATGGAAACTGTCAGCTCAACATCAGCCGAGACGACATTGTTGGTTGGGGCGAACAGATTCGAGTTGTGATGACAAACACGGCGACGAGCGAGCAAGTTGTTCGGTCGTTACCCATTGTTGACAATTTTTCGCAAGTTGCCGGAGGTATTGCCCTCGTTGTTGATTCATACGGCATGCTCGCAGTATGCATTGATCGTGGATCCGCCGCACTCGAGCTAAATCTTTCTGCCACTGATCTGGTGGCACTGTCGCCCGATGCATCAAACTCCAAAACAGGTACGACAAACGTCCAAATAGGGCGGAAGAATTAGAGTTTGCCCATGCGTCCAGCAACCACCCTTGCCATTGCCTTGCTGCTCATTGCAATTCTTGCGGCAGGAGTGCTCTCCTTAGTGTTGCGTTAATCAGCAATTGAGACGCCATATTTGATGAACTTTGCCGAAATAATTGAGCGACATCCGGACACGTCGACTGCCTTGATTTGCGATGGTCTGACTACTTCTTACGGTGTTCTGACCGACCAAGTTGGACGTCTTCGTGGGGCACTGAGCACGCTTGGAATCGGTGTTGGGGATCGCGTTGCACTCCTTTGCGGAAATGGCCCGCACTTCGTGGTTAGTTACTTTGCCTGTCTCGGCGTTGGTGCGACAGTGGTGCCGCTCAATCCGTCGAGCCCGGCACCCGAACTTCAACGCGAGCTTCAGGTGGTGGGTGCGCGAGCAATTGTGATCGAACCGACGTTGGCCTCGGCATGGCAAGAAATTGATCGAAGCGCCGTGCCGTCACTCACCACGGTGATCAGTACAGAAGATCACCAGATCACGGATGCACACAATCTGAATACTCTTCTCGATCATGCGTCGATACCGATTGCACCGATAGTGCGCGATCAACTTGCCGTATTGATGTTCACGAGCGGCACCGCCGGCGCACCGAAAGCGGCGATGCTGTCACATCAAAACCTGGAAGCCAATGTGCGACAGCTCGAAAAACTTTCGCTGATGACATCAGACGATGTCGTTTACGGCGTGCTACCGGTTTTTCATATCTTCGGTCTCAATGTGATGCTTGGGTTCACCTTGTTTGTTGGGGCAAGCGTCGTATTGGTCGATCGGTTTGATCCGCTCGGCGCGCTAGAGACATTTGCCAAGTACAAGATCACGGTGGTGCCTGGCGCACCACAGGTGTGGTCTGCCATTGCCCAAATACCCGGGCTCCCAGCAAACACTTTTGCCGACATTCGAATCGCGTTTACAGGTGCGGCGAAAATGCCAGAAAGTGTGACTAGCATTTTCGAGAAGCATTTCAATCTGAAAATCTACGAAGGTTACGGACTCACCGAAGCATCACCCGTAGTCACCATATCGATCGGCCATGAATTCAAGATCGGATCGGTTGGTCGTGTTTTGCCGGGCGTCGAAGTTCGTCTTGTCGATGAAAACGGCGAAGACACGTTGAGCGGCGATGCGGGCGAGTTGTGGGTACGAGGCGACAACGTGTTCCTGGGTTACCTGGACGATCCGCAGGCAACTTCTCGCGTGCTCACGCCGGAAGGTTGGTTGCGAACCGGCGATGTCGCCGTCATCGACGACGAGGGTTATGCCTTTCTCGTCGACCGCATCAAAGATCTGATTATCGTCTCTGGATTCAACGTGTATCCCGCCGAAGTCGAGTCTGTGCTCATTTGCCATCCCCTTATCGCCTTGGCCGCAGTCGTTGGCGTGGCACATCCGCAAACCGGTGAGGCCGTTCGTGCGTTTGTCGTTCCGGTCGCCGGGGAAAATTTAGACGAGCAGGCAGTAATCGAGTTCTGTCAGTTGCATCTTGCTCGTTATAAGTGTCCGTCAAGTGTCCTATTCGTCGATGCATTACCCGTTGGTGGTACCGGCAAGGTGTTGAGGCGCGAATTGCAGTGACCGTTGGCGAGTTGGATTGCTGGCAATGAGAAATCCACCAAAGAGAGCACTTACTCCGACCAACAGTGTGATCGCAAATGCCCGATCCTGACCGAGTC
>JBDTPW010000092.1:0-1785 GCA_039932495.1 Ilumatobacteraceae bacterium | reverse complement strand
GAACGAGCCGACCTCCACGGACCTCGAGCATTCCATTCATAAATTCGAGATCATCTAGGGCGAAGGCGTCGGCCGGCACTCCTTCTCGAGTTCGTATCAACAATTGCAAAGCTTCAAGCGCACGTGTTTCGTCATCGAGGATCTCGTGAGCAGACTCCGGAGATGCTCCGGTGTTCACCAACTCGATATATCTGTCCGGCGTGCGCACATTCCACCACCGGCGCCCGTTCTTATGGGCGTGAGCGGCACAACCGAATCCGTCGTAGTTGCCTTGCAACCAATACAAGTAATTGTGGGCACATTCATGACCGGGTTTGCTCCAGTTGGAAATCTCGTAATTGATCAGCCCCGCCCGTGTCAATGAAGTATCCACTATTTCGTATTTGTCGGCCTGATCATCGTCGTCTGGATGGCGATGAGTTTGTGAAGCGAGCGGCGTGTTCGCCTCAACCGTGAGGCCATATGCAGAAATATGTGGAGGGTCAAGTGCCATGACATCGTTGACCGTTGTCCGCCAATCGTCAAGCGACTCACCCGCGGCGCCATAGATGATGTCCAGGTTGTACGAATTGAATCCAGCGTCTTTCACTGCTTGTACGGCGCGCTGCACATTTTCGGGGTTGTGTGTGCGGCCAAGAGAGGCCAACACATGTGGAACGGTGGATTGCACTCCGATACTCACTCTGTTCACTCCGCCTTGGCGATATATGCGCATCATGTCAGGCGTGATGTCATCCGGATTGCACTCAACGGTTACCTCTGCAAGCGAGGCAAGTGGAATCTCGGCCAGCACCGCCATGAGTTCGCGTGCCGGAACCATCGTCGGTGTGCCTCCACCGATGAACACGCTTGTGGCAGGCGGCATGCCGGCATCGACGGCACGCCGAATGTCCATGCGCATCGCCTCCAAGTATGAACTCGTGAGGTGATGACGATCGGTGAACGTGGCAAACGCGCAATAGTCGCAACGCTTGGCACAAAATGGAATGTGCAGGTATACGCCGTGAGAGTGGGCGGCGAGTTGCATTTCGCCTTTAGCTCGCAGGCGGAACGAACAGCAGGTCGAGTTCGGCGAGAACCGTGCCGACACGATCGACATTGACATCCAGCATCACCGCGATCGCGCGAATGTCATGCTCCCGAACCGTAATGACTTTGCCATTGAAGTCTTGACGCTGAACTTGAATCAGGCGTAGGAAACTGGCTAACAACTTGAACTTGTCGTCCTTGAGTAGGAGCAACTTGGTGACATCGATACGCAATTTGGTTGGTGCGCCGGTTGCTTGTTGTTTATCTTCCACACGACGAGGGTCGCGAGGCAGCAACTGATCAACGGTCACGCCATAAAACTGGGCGAGCCGATCCAGTCGAATGACCGAAATCGATCGCTCCCCCCGTTCATACGCCCCAAGTACGGATGCCTTGAATTCATCTTCCGATTGCTGCTCGACCTCATTAAGGGAGAGGTTTTTCTGCTGTCGGATATTGCGCAGTCGCTCACCGATGAGGCGAGTGAACGGCGAAGTTTCTAAAAGCTCTTCTTCTGCTTCGCTCATGAATTCTCCCTGCGCATCGCATCCATTAATACACCTGCAACAATTGCTGCGGTTTCACCGCGTAGCACCCCATCACTTAGAGACACTTGACTAGAGGAGAGTTCAAGTTCCTCGGGTGTGAAACCACCCTCCGGTCCAATTGCGATGCAGGTGTGGATTGGCTCAACTTGATCCCCATCTGGGTCTGCGAGTGCGGCCCCAAATTGATTGACGACATCGATAAGTGCAC
>JBDTPW010000091.1:0-18005 GCA_039932495.1 Ilumatobacteraceae bacterium | reverse complement strand
ACCGTCACATTTGATACCGGTGTCGAACGCGCCTATCGGACGCTTGCAGACTCCGCAGAGCATTCGGCATTCACCGGCGCCCCGGCGAAGCTCCCCACCGAACGGGGCGAGCAATTCACGACACACGGTGGAGCAATCGAGGGGCGAACGCTCGAGCTGGTCCCCAACGAGCGAATCGTCCAAGCCTGGCGGGTGGCCGATTGGCCTCAAGGCGTGTATTCGGTCGTCCGTTACGAATTCAGCGGCGACAATACGCGAACCGAGATCAAGCTAACCCATACTGGGCTTCCCGAAGACGCCGTCGAACACATCGCGGTAGGTTGGCAAAACATGTACTGGACTCCTCTCACTGAGTACTTCTCAAAGAAGTAATCGTCGTACGGAAATCGCCGGCGAAAAGTGAACGCAACAGAAAATGTTGACGTCGTCGTCATCGGCATGGGTCCTGGTGGCGAAGATGTGGCCCTTAAGTTGGCCGACGCAGGCTTAACAGTTGTCGGTATCGAGCCGTCCTTGGTCGGCGGCGAATGCGCTAACTGGGGTTGTGTTCCGACCAAGATGATGATCAGGGCGTCGCAACTGCTTGCCGAGGCGCGACGAATACCGGGGATGGCCGGCAGCGCACAGGTCCAATCTGATTGGAGCCCCGTTGCTGCACGAATTCGTGACGATGCGACAAATGACTGGAACGATCACGTGGCCGTTGAACGATTCGAAGGCAAAGGCGGACGATTCATCAGAGGTTCCGGAATTCTCGTCGCACCTGACATTGTCAAAGTAGGCGAACAACAATTTCGAGCGTCGAAAGCAATCGTCATCGCCACCGGCTCTTCGCCGGCGATTCCTCCAATACCTGGTCTCAACGGGACTCCCTATTGGACGAATCACGATGTCGTCGAAGCAACCGTGCTGCCTCGCTCGCTGATCATTCTCGGCGGAGGCGCAATTGGCTCGGAACTTGCGCAAATGTTGGCGCGCTTTGGAGTTGCCATAACCATCGTCGAAGCGGCACCACGACTGCTGCCCGTGGAGGAACCAGAGGCCGGCGACCTACTCGAAAGTGTTTTCCGCAACGAAGGCATAACGGTGATCGCCGGTATCCCTGCGACGCGAATCGAGCACCGCGACAACCAATTTCAAGTCCATCTGGCCGACGGACGACAGCTGGACGGCGAGCGCATGCTTGTCGCTACGGGGCGACGTGTCGACCTCAAGGCATTTGGCGCCGAAGTTTTGGGAATCGATGCAACTGCCCGTGCGCTTCTAGTTGACGAACGGTTGCGCGTCGCCGAACGAGTCTGGGCGGTCGGTGACGTGACCGGCAAGGGAGCATTTACTCACATCGCCTCGTATCAGGCCGGCATCGTCGTCGCCGACATTCTGGACAAGCAACACCATTCCGCTGATTATCGAGCAATCCCCCGAGTTACCTTCACCGATCCCGAAGTTGGATCGGTTGGGCTATCCCAGCAGGCGGCAATCGATGCAGGATTCGATGTCGCAATCGGCCACACGCTTGTCCCCTCGACCACTCGAGGTTGGATTCACAAGTCCGGAAACGAAGGATTCATCAAACTCGTAGTCGATCGCAAACGCGGGACACTCCTCGGCGCCACCTCGATGGGCCCAAGCGGTGGCGAGGTCCTTGGTCTACTTACCTTGGCGGTGCATACATCAATTCCAATCGAGCGACTTCGCTCAATGATTTACGCATACCCGACTTTTCACCGCGGAATCGAAGACGCGTTACGCGATATTTCCTAATTATTCGACCTCTAATAGTTGGTCGGATGATTTGGCTGACTAAATGGACGCACGCCGAAACGACGCGCAATCTCCAAGTATCCGCCGCGATACAGCAATCCAGATCTCTCGGCCCGTCCATACGCGTCGGTGCGGCGAGCAAGTGCAGGCACGTCGTACCAGGCAACACCGGGATCATCGTGGTGGGCAACGTGCAGATTGTTGTTCAGCATCAGCAAACTCATGACCGGTCCGGCCTTGACCATTGCGGTGCGCAACTCAGTTCCGTCGAGCCACTCATGCTCGGCAAATGGGCGAATCATGTTGAGCATTCTTCCGCCATAGACGACGCCCAACACATACAGCCAGATCGGCATCCCGGTGGCGTTGACAAAGGCGATGACGCCAACGACGCCGATCAGGTGAAGCGACACGGCCTTGCGCGCGTTATTGCGCCCTAGCACTGCGTCACGCAAGTTCGTACCGATCAATGCCAATGTGCTCACAATCGACCACACCAACAGTCGAAACATGAGGGTGCGATTTGCTTGATACATGGCTCGCTTCAGCGGTCCGGCCGAATTCCATTTTTCGGCCGATACATAGAAACTTTCAGAGTCGACTTGAGGAATTGTCAGCGGCGCGCCGTGATGCGACAGGTGATCGCGCTTAAAGCTGAAAAATGGTATCCACAGCGTGAGCGGAATCGAACCGATTAGATCATTAAGCCAGACGTACTTAGTTGGGTGACCATGCACGACTTCGTGTTGCAGGCTCAGGTGCCATGCGCCGAACCAGGCGAGCAAAGCAACGGTCGACCACTTTGGAATCGAACCATAACTAAGGACGACGGCTGTCCACCCGCAATACACGGAAAGCGCAACCAACAATGTGCGCCATTCTCGTCGACTCCGCAGAATCATCGACTCATCGACCAACTTCCAGACACCACAACACCCTCGCGAACCACCGCTTGGATCTGTTGCACACCTGGCCGATAGGAAAGGTACGAGTGACTCGGTGCGTCAAGAACGACCGCATCGGCTCGTGCCCCGACGCGAAGAACGCCTATGTCGTCACGACGCAAGGCCGCTGCCCCACCCGCAGTGGCCGACCAAACAGCTTCATCAGGAGTCATTCCCATGTTGGCTACGGCCAGGGAAATGACAAGCGGCATGGACGTAGTATACGACGACCCCGGGTTGCAATCCGTGGCAATTGCCACGGTCACACCCGCGTCGAGAAATCGTCGAGCGTTCGGAAGGTTCGAGCGAGTGCACATTTCGGCGACCGGTAGCAATGTTGCCACCGTCTGTTCGTGTGCTCCGGCCAATGCGTCAATGTCTGCGTCGTCGGCATATGAACAATGATCACAGGAAGCGGCGCCCATCTCCACGCCGAGTCGAATTGCTCCGCCGTGTTGCAGTTGATTGGCGTGAATTCGTAGTCCAAGACCGACACCTTTACCGGCGCTCAGGATTTGGCGTGCCTGGTCCAGATCAAATGCCCCGCGGTCGCAGAAGACATCGATCCATTTGGCGTGTGGCGCGCACGCCGCCAGCATCTCCGTGCAAACTTCGGCCACATATACTTTTGCACTTGTTTCGGGCGGCACAACGTGCGCTCCGAGGAAGGTCGTCTCGCGTGTCACCGTGCGTGCCGCGACAAGCGAGCGAACTTCGTCGGAAACAGAAAGCCCGTAGCCGGACTTCACCTCTAAGGTGGTCGTGCCCGATCGCAGTGACTCCGAAGCCAGTCGTTCGACGTTGCCAACCAATTGCCCATTACTCGCGGCACGCGTATTGGCAACCGTAGTCAGAATTCCCCCACTTTCGTATGGTCTGCCAGCCATCCGTGCCTCAAACTCGTGCACTCTGTCTCCACCAAAGACCAAGTGTGTGTGACTATCGACAAAACCTGGAATCACCGCTCGACCAGCGACATCGATCGCCGCGACATCGCAGTGATTGGCAACGTCCTTGCTCTCACCGACCCACGTCACCAAACCCTTGTCAAAGACAATCGCCGCCTCGTGCAGAACCCCTAAACGATCAGCATGTTGTTCGTCATTGGTTACAAGTTGACCAATTCCAGATAGGGCGAGCATCACATTCCGTGTTTGGCCACGAGTGCCTTCACAGAATCGACAAAGGCATCGTGGTGGAAACGGTCAAAAGATTCCCATGTGGTGAGAGTTCGCGAATCGGCAACCCGATCGAGAAAGAGAACTCCATCCAGATGGTCAACCTCATGTTGGTACGTTGCCGCCGTAATGCCGCGAATTTCTTCGTCTATCTCTGCGCCGTGTCGATCCAACGCCTTGACATGGATGCGCGTATTTCTCAACACTCCACCGCGAATTCCTGGGACGGACAGACAGCCCTCCATATTCAGAAATTGATCGTTGTCCAATACCGTGATAACCGGATTGACCAAGATCGTCAGTGGCACTCTCGGCTTGTATGGATAACGCGGATTGTTGTCAACTTCCACAGCGCAAATGCGTTGATGGCGTAATACTTGGGTGGCGGCAAGCCCGGCGCCGTTTGCTGCGCGCATTGTCTCCACCAGATCGTCGATAAACGATTGCGTTTCCGGCAGCGCCAACTCTGCGCGGGACACTTCTCCCGCGACAATTCGTAGCTCTGGGTTTCCTACTGTGGCGATTGGAAGTACGGACATAGTTCTTAAATGCTAATGACTTGCTCAATTGCATTGCGGAGTCCACCGACCACATCTTCGATTTTTGTGTGAACTCCGTTTTCGACAACACGACTTCCGTTCACCCACACATCACGAACATCCGCAGGCGCCGCGGCAAAGACAATGGTGGCGGCGGCGTCTGTCGGACTAAACGGGGCCAACCGAATTGAGTCCAACGAAAGCGCTATGAAGTCGGCCGACGATCCTGGCTGAATACCGACGCGACCGGCAGGTACTGGCCAGCCCAACGAACGTGCCCCGCCGCTCGTGGCGGCGGCGAGTAAATCGCCAGGGCGATGCAAACCTCTGCGGCCCGAAATGAGCCGCTCATTTAGTTCGACCGCGCGCGCTTCCTCAAATAGGTCAATGAAGCTATGCGAATCGGAGCCGAGCGCCAATGACGATCCTGCTGCTACAAGAGCCGAGGCCGGGCCGATCCCATCTGCGAGATCTCGTTCAGTTGTCGGACAGAAACACACGGTTGACTTGCTTGCACCAAGCAGTTCGATGTCGCTTGTGGTGAGATGCGTCGCGTGCACCGCGGTTGCAAATGAACCAAGTAGACCGACATCTGCGAGGACGCCAGTTGGTGTCTTTCCGGTGGCGGCAAGACACTCTGCGATTTCCGCCGGCTGCTCCGAAACGTGTAGGTGAACCACACGGCCAAACCGAGCCGCAACAATTTCGTCAAGCTCTTGCGGATGTACGGCTCGCACGCTGTGAGGTGCCAACCCAACTGACCAACCTTCGCCACCCTCGCCTAATTTATCCACGCGGTCCAACCATGAGTCGACGTCCTTGTCGGCGAAGCGCAGTTGCTCTGGTAGCGGTTCAACTTCGGAGATGCCAGCGTGCAGGTAAGCCACATCGAGGAGGGCCAACCGAATTCCGGAGCGACTAGCCCCTCGCACAATCGCGTGACCCATCTCGTTGGGGTCTGCGTACGGCGTTCGATCAAGATTGTGATGGACATAATGAAATTCACCGACGCCCGTAATTCCGGCAAGAACCATTTCGGCATACACCATCGCCGTCAACTCTGAATAATTTTCCGGCGTCAGAGCGTTGGCGATCTCGTACATCTGTGTTCGCCACGACCAAAAGTTGTCGCCACTATTTTGAGTTCGACCACGCAACACGCGATGAAATGCGTGACTATGTGCATTGACAAGACCCGGCATAACGAAACCGGAAATGCGTTCATCGCCAACCTGTGCCGCAACCCCATCCTCGACCGTGGTGATGATTCCGTTGACAACCTCAAACCGAACGTTTGTCACCGCCGATTCACCGCCGCGCCAGGCAAATGCGGCATGATAAGTCGTTGTCACTTACCGTCGCCTTCCCTCATCGGAATTCGAACGCCGCGCTCGTCGGCAACGGTGATCGCCCGTTCGTAACCTGCGTCGGCATGTCGAATCACGCCAGTTCCGGGATCAGTGATCAACACGCGCGACAGTTTTTCGGATGCCAAACTGGTTCCGTCGGCGACGCAGACCATGCCGGCGTGGATACTTCGCCCAATGCCAACTCCTCCACCGTGATGAATGCTCACCCATGTGGCGCCGCTCGCGGTATTGACGAGGGCGTTGAGCAGTGGCCAATCGGCGATCGCATCAGACCCATCCATCATCGCTTCAGTTTCTCGGAACGGCGACGCCACCGAGCCAGAATCCAAATGGTCTCGACCGATGACGATCGGTGCTTTCAATTCGCCGCGCTTGACCATTTCGTTGAAACGCAATCCAAGTCGGTGACGTTCTCCATAACCGAGCCAGCAAATTCGTGCCGGCAATCCTTGAAACGCGACGCGTTCGCTCGCCATGCGCATCCATCGATGGAGGGCTTCATCATCTGGAAACTCTTCGACGACGGCGCGATCGGTGGCGGCGATATCGCTTGGGTCTCCGGAAAGTGCCACCCACCGGAACGGCCCCTTGCCCTCGCAGAACAAGGGGCGAATGTATGCCGGCAGGAAACCCGGGTAGTCAAAGGCCCTGTCATAGCCACCCAATTGGGCCTCACGCCGCAGCGAGTTGCCATAGTCGAATACTTCCGAACCTGCATCCTGAAAACCAACCATCGCCGCACAGTGAGTAGCCATCGCTGCGCGAGACCTGCGGATGTATTCCTGCGGATCGCTTGCCATCAAGTTTGCGGCGGCGTCGACGCTTAAATCGTTTGGCACGTAACTCAGCGGGTCGTGGGCACTCGTTTGATCGGTAACGATGTCGGCCGGAAAACCCATCGCCAGCAACTTTGGAAATACATCGGCCGCGTTGCCGACCAGACCCACCGATAGTCCACGTCGCTCGCGCTTGGCAACTTCACATCGCTTAATCGCATCTTCTAATGAATCCGCCACTTCATCCAAATAACGAGTCTCGATTCGACGCTGCACCCGCGTCGGATCAACATCGATGCACAGCGCAACCCCATCATTCATGGTGATCGCCAAAGGTTGGGCGCCGCCCATCCCGCCAAGCCCGGCGGTGAGCGTGATGGTTCCGGCCAATGTTCCGTTGAATCGACGTCGGGCAATTTCCGCAAAGCATTCATATGTGCCTTGCAAGATGCCCTGAGTTCCGATGTAAATCCACGAACCGGCAGTCATCTGCCCGTACATGGTTAGACCGGCGGCTTCCAAGCGACGGAATTCGTCCCAATTCGCCCATTCGCCAACGAGATTTGAATTGGCAAGCAACACTCGTGGTGCCCACTCGTGGGTTCGAAACACGCCGACTGGTTTGCCTGACTGGACGAGCATCGTCTCGTCGGGCTTCAGGCCTTCCATCGTGCGAATCATTGCGTCATAGGCTTCCCAACTTCGTGCCGCCCGACCGCTACCCCCATATACGACTAAATCATCGGGACGCTCGGCAACTTCTGGGTCGAGATTGTTCTGCAGCATCCGATACGGCGCTTCAATTTGCCAGTTCGCGCAATGCAACTTCGTTCCCCGCGGTGCTCGCACGGGACGCGCCCCCGATTTACTCACGCCGTGGTAACACCGTTTCGGCTAATGCCACAAGTTCATGAACTGGTGCGTAGTCGTCACCGTCCAGATTCACGAAACCAACGATACCAAGATCATCGATTGCGCTCGTCAGCGAATCTTGGGCGAAGACTTGATGCAACGCGTCGCGCAAGTTGTCTAACGAAGTGCGGCGCTCCTTATTCACGATGATCGGAGTTGCGGGCGTCAACGGACCACTACCGATGGTGCGCAATCCATGCACAAGCGATGGACGATGGCGACGAAGTAACTGAAACGTGGCCGGATCGATCGAGGCGACATCGGCTATCCCGTCCTGCAGCAGCTGAATACTTCCGACGTGGTTGTGCCCAATGAGGTACGGCTGGACAAAATTTGGATCGTTGGTCACCCCTGCTAGAGCGCATCCAAGACTGCACCATCCACTGAGGCTTTGCGGATTGCTCACGACCGGTCTTGCTCCACGTAATTCCATAATTTCGGTTGCCTCGTGCTCGCCACGGACCACGATGTGTGTCCGATAATTGCCCGCACCATCGCTGATTCCGTCCCACAAAAAAGTGCCAAGCACATCGACGACTTCGTGCAATTCTTCTAGGTATGGCAAACCGCATGATTGGCTCATGTACATCTCGTCACTCGCCCAGTATGCGGTCAGGGACGAGTGTTCTAAGTCGGAAGCGTTGCCAGCGACGACGTCTTCACCCAATTCACGGACTGCGCCGACGATCGCCATAAGCAGCGCATCAGTTGAGGGTTGCACCTCATCGAAGTCGTACATGGGAAGCGAAATAGAGCGCGACATGAGGGCGCCGAACTTTAGCGACTACTCAGATGCGAGAAATTTCGGTTTTCCAAATACCGATCGGACCCGTGATTCAAAATGTTCCAGCGGCAATGTGTCGTAGTTTGGATCGAATGCCTTTTGATCCCACTCATCGGCAAATTTTGCAGCAAGGTCGTAGGAGGGATGCCCCTCGTACTTTTTTCGCGCATCGGGATTCATCCCGAAGTGTGCGTAATAGTGCTTGCCCTGAAAATCTTGGTGGGCTTCGATCATAAAGTGCACTTCCGGGCGGACATATGGCTTGAGAATCGCCGCGGCAATTGCCGGATGATTCGGAACGCTGATCGCCTTGCCAATGTCGTGACATAGTGCGGCAACGACAACCTCGTCGTCTGCGCCGGCTCGTTCGGCCATGGTGGCGGTCTGCAAAACATGAGTGAGTTGGTCGGTGACAAAACCGTCGGTGATGTTTGCCAACGATCGCAGCAGCTCCAAGACACCTTCTGCCACTCTTGGTTGGTTCTTCGCCGTCTCGGCGCCAATGACTAGCCACTCATCTTTCGTCGACACGTCCATGCTGGTAAACGTCGCGCTGGTCATGTTCGCATTCTAATTGGCTAAGCCGGCGCCGTCGGATAGTCGTTGGGCGAGCCACGCAATCGGCAGCGAAATGAGCATGACCACGGTGGCCACGACCGTCACATACGGCAGAACGTTCGGGCGCGAGAAGTTGTTCAGAATCCACTGGGGCAAGGTTTCAACGCCTGCGCCGGCCGTAAACGTCGTGACCACAACTTCATCGAAACTGAGTGCGAACGCAAGGATTCCTCCGGCGAACACCGACGACCTAATGAGCGGCCAGGTGATCAGGCGGAAAGTCTGCCATCCGTCTGCGCCGAGATCTGCTGATGCCTCGCGAAGATTGGGTGACAATCTTCGAAGTCTTGCCACAACATTGTTGTGGGCGATCACAATGCAAAATGTCGAATGGCCAATGACCACCGACATCAGACCCAGATCCCATCCAAAGCGGATGAATGAGTTACGCAAGGCAACACCGGTGACGATTCCGGGTAGCGCAATTGGCAACACGACTAGAAAACTGACAGCACTCTTGCCAAAGAATTCAAACCTTTGAAGTGCAAATGAGAGCATCGTGCCGAGAACGATCGCGATGAGCATGGCAATAAACGCCAAGCGGGCCGACGATACAAGCGCGCTACGTGCGCTCTCCACATCCATGATCCCCGTCCACCAACGGGTTGTAAAACCACGAGGCGGCCAGGCCAACGACCTCGCCGAATTGAAGGAAAGTATGACCACCAAAATCAGCGGCAGGTACAGGACAGCGATCACGGCATAGGTAACGAGCCTCATCGATCCACGTGCGCTGCGCGACAGTTGCATTACAGATTCTTAAACGCGCCGAGGCGCCCCATGACAAGGAGATATAAAACCATGATCGAAATGGGCCACAGCGTGAACGCCGCCGCAAGAGGCTGATTTGGCGCCAGTAATGCGCGTTCGATGATGTTGCCGATCATCTGGGAGGTACCCCCGACAACCTTGACAGAGATGTAATCGCCAAGTGACAGAGAAAACGTGAAAATACTTCCGGCGGCAATTGATGGAACTAATAGAGGCATGACCACTGAACCAAAAGTGCGCCATGCACCGGCCCCGAGATCGCTCGAGGCGTCGAGTAGCGAATCAGGCAGGCGCTCAAATCCTGCGTAGACCGGCAGCAACATATAAGGAAACCACAGGTACGCGAGCGTGAGCGTGACGGCGACGTATCCGAATCCTGGTGACCAACCAAATGTGCTGGAAAGAAATCCACCGGAACCAAACGCGGATCCCGGATCGAACACCGCACGCAGCGCGTAGGCCTTGACCAAGTATCCAGCCCACAGCGGAAGAAGCATCGCCACAATGAGCCCACGCTTGGCCCATGGCGCCGCACATTTAGAAATATAGAAAGCAGTTGGGATTGCCGCAGTTAAGCAAATAAGCGTCGCCGCTGTCGCCACACCAACACTTTTTAAAACTAATTTGAGGTATGCACCTTTGGTAGTGACCTCGGTGATATTGCTAAGCGTCCACTGAGACGTCGACTTACCGGTAAAGCTGTCCAGTCGAAAAAAGGCGCTGACAACGAGCAGCGACAGCGAACCGATATAAACAACCAGTAACCAGGTCAACGGTGCGGTGAGCACCGAAGCCAGTGCCAGTCGCGGACGATTGCGCAACACCATCGTTGCCTTGCGGGGCAACGATGGTGTTGCTATTTCTCGCTGCGTTATGCGCGCAGTTCGTTCCAGGCGTTCACCCACTCTGAGTACGGCACGCAGGATTCATCGCGACCGTCCAAACATTCGCTAGTTGGAGTTGTCCAATACCAAACGTCTGCCCAGTAAGCGGTTTCGCCGGCGTGATACGTCGCACAATGATTTGGATCCGCTGTTAGGCCACACGACTCCGAGTTCGAAGGCGCTTCACCGAACCACTCCGCCACTGCCGCATTGGCCTGAGGCGAAATGATGTGGTCCATCCACATGTACATGCAATTCGGATGCTTCGCTTTGCTCGAAATCATCCACGTGTCTGACCAACCTGTGGCTCCTTCTTTGGTCTTCACCGCGCCGATCTTGGCCCCGTTTGCCGTTGCCAAATTGACGATGACTTGCCAAGAAGTTCCGGCAGTTACCGCACCGGATTCCAATGACGCCTGTTGATCGGTGTACAGAGACCAATACTGAGAGACTCGAGATTTCTGATCATTCAACAACGCAATCGCCGCATCAAATTGACTTTGATCCAGTGAGTACGGGTTGGTGATTCCGAGTTCAGGTTGGGTCGCCATCAGATACACAGCCGCGTCTGCAATATAAATTGGGCTGTCATACACCGAAATTTTTCCGGCGTATGGGCTGTCGGCGGAAAACATCGCCGACAATGAATCTGGTGCTGGACCGGCCTCGGTGTTATACACCAAGACATTGGCGCCACGACCGTGTGGCACACCGTAAGCAACTCCGTCTTTGGAGTTCCACTGCTTGTTTTTTAGGTCATCAAACACATTTGCATAATTAGGTATGAGGTCGGTGTTAACAGGGGCGACATCGCCACCGGCTATCAGACGCAACGTCGCATCACCCGACGCGGAAACGCCGTCGTATTCGCCACTTTGCATCAACTCAACCATTTCATCTGACGTATTACCAATCTTCACGTTGACTGTGCATCCCGTCTCCGTTTCAAAGTCGGTTACCCAGTCGACGGCCGGATCGGTCGAACCATCTTCGACGTAACCAGCCCAGGCGATGAGGTTTACTTGCCCCTCACCATCGCCAAGTGAGTCAAGCGCTTTCCCGCCTGAACTATCGCTTCCTCCGCACGATGCGAGTAGAAATACCCCAACCGTGCCAAAGGCGAACAATTTTGACATTCGTTTCATTCATTACTCCCCTGCTTAGACAACGACGGCGGTTGCCACCGTTATGACATGACGGTAAACACTGACTCCGGCGACCACGAAAGAACGACGCTCTCCCCTGGCACAACCGCTGTTGGCGCGTCACTCGCCATACGAGAAATCACCTTACTACCATCGCTCAAGGCGCAATAAACTCTCGAGTCGGCTCCAAGATATTGCACCGCAATAACTGTCGCATCAACTTGTTTGCCACTGACATTTCCACTTCCAGCCCTACTGACGTGCACGTGTTCCGGCCGAAGCGTAAATACTCCTCGCTTGCCGACCAATCGCTCGGCAAGATCGTCCGCAAATAGATTCGTCGTGCCCACAAAGCTGGCAACGAAAGCGCTTGCAGGTCGTTCGTACAAGTCTCTGGCCGTACCCACCTGTTCGATTCGACCTTGATTGAAGACGGCAATGCGGTCGCTCATCGACAATGCTTCCCCTTGATCGTGCGTCACGTAAATAAAAGTAATGCCAACGACCTGTTGAATCGATTTGAGTTCAACTTGCATCTCTTCGCGTAATTTCAGATCGAGAGCGCCGAGCGGTTCGTCAAGTAGCAAGACTTTCGGCTGGTTGACGAGTGCCCTAGCCAGCGCCACCCGTTGGCGTTGCCCACCGGAAAGTTGCGATGGTCGCCGCGCTTCTAGTCCGCCTAGTCGAACGGTGTCGAGCATTGCACGGGCGCGTTGCGTGCGCTCCAATCGCCCAACGCCTTTGACCATCAGGCCATACTCGACATTTTTCTGCACACTCATGTGTGGGAAAAGCGCATAGTCCTGGAATACGGTGTTGACGTCACGATCAAACGGAGCCCGACCGGCGACTTCTTGTCCACCGAGGAGAACGCTTCCCTCGTCCGGTTGATCGAAACCCGCGATTAACCGCAATACGGTGGTCTTACCGCTACCCGATGGACCAAGAACAGAAAAAAATTCGCCTTCATTGATTTGTAGATCTATGTGATCGACAGCGGTGACTGGGCCGAATCGCTTAGTCACATCGCGAAGCGAGACGGCTGGCGAAACCGCTGGCGGGCCGTCAAACGTCGTCATACCGCTATTACCGTAGTCGGCGAAAGTCACTCGTCGACAAGTACCCTTTTGCAAAGTCATGTTTCGACAAATTTCATGTGTCGCCATAGTGGCCACACTTTCGGGTTGCGGCGGTTCGGCCTTCACTCGTGATAGCCAAAGCACAATCGCCACGAACCCGGCGGTGACGACAACAAGCAATATCGAAACCACAACAAGCACGTCGACGGTTCCTGTTTCAAAAAATGCGGCCCCGCCAGATGGAAAGCGATCGGATCAACGCACTCTCACTTTGGTTGACACCATCTCCAATGACAATTTGCAGCCAAAAAGCATTGTCTATTCAGGAAATGGCCTCTTCTTTGCCCAAAACATGATGTATCGACACAGCGTGTCCGTTTTTAATTCGGACGGCGACGAAGTGGCAACGATTTCGGACAAGGTGAACCTTGCAGACTTCGGACTTGAAGGGGGCTTAGTCCGGGGTTCGCCGGTCGAGGCAGCATTCAACTCTGCTGGGGCTTACGCATATGTGTCGAACTACAAAATATACGGCAACGGCTGGAATCCGATCGCCGACGATGATTGCCAGGGCCGAAACTGGGACAGCAGCTTTGTCTATCGAATTGATACCTCAACATTTGCAATCGATCAGGTGATACCGGTTGGTGCGGTCCCCAAATTTCTGGCCGTCTCCCCAGATGGCAAGACCCTCGTTGTGTCGAACTTCTGCTCCCAGGATGTCTCGGTGGTCGACACCGCCACTGCTAAGGAAATTCACCGCTTCACCGTTGGGTTACATCCGCGTGGCATTGCTATTACGTCGGACAGTTCGCTCGCCTACATATCCGTTATGGGTGCGAGCAAGGTGGTGGCACTTGATTTGGTCACGTTAAATACGACAGACATCGCTTCCGCCGGCCCAACTCCGCGACATCTTGTGCTGTCGGCCGACGACTCGACCTTGTATGTATCAAACAACCTCGCTGCAACAGTGAGGGCGGTCAATACATCGAGTGGCGAATTGATTGCCCAAGTTCACACCGGCGAACAGCCACGATCGATGGTCCTAGCCGAAGACGGCGCCAGCCTGTACGTCGTGAATTATGTCGACGGCACGCTGTCGAAGATTCGTACCGCAGACTTCACCGTCATCCAAGTCATCGCTACAGGAGTGCGTCCGGTTGGAGTGACGTACGACCCAATTAATCGGCGCGTCTGGGTTGCCAATTATTCTGGGAGTTTGTCGATTTATCAGGACGGCTGAATCTCCAGTGATTTGGCCCGCGCGGCAATCCAGTAGAACTAACGAATGCCGTTGCACACTCAGGCCGCTGCTCTCGTCGAGTTATATAAGTCGCTTGGTGGTCCACCAATTGAGACCCAGACCCCTGATGAAGTTCGGGCACGATACCTGCAGGCGACATTGCCCTCCGAAGAAGTTGTGGCAGAAATTCGCAACGTCGACGCCAATGGAGTTCCTGCTCGGTTATACCGACCGATTCCGGATGCCGAACTCGGGCTTTTGGTCTATTTTCACGGCGGCGGTTGGGTCATCGGCAACTTGGAGACCCACGATGACACCTGTCGTGCGATCGCCAACAACTCTGGTCATTGCGTGCTCTCGGTTGACTACCGCTTGGCGCCAGAATTTCCGTTTCCAACTCCGCTCAACGATTGCGTACGCGCGACTCGATGGGCATTCGAACATGCCAGCGAGCTCGGATGTGATTCGAGTCGGATTGCCCTCGGCGGTGACTCGGCAGGGGGAAATTTGGCGATTGCTGTCGCAATGGAAATCGAGATTCCGTTGCGTTTCCTCGTGCTTATCTATCCAGGTATAGATGGAACCCAGCAGCATCGATCCCAAGACGAAAATGCAAACGGTCCAGTCCTGACAAAGGCGGCCGTGACATGGTTCCTAGGTCATTACCTGGGTAGTGGCGGAAGCCGAACCGATCCCCGCGTGTCGCCACAGTTTGCAACAGATGCTGCTCTCGCGTCGTTTCCGCCGACACTCGTCATTACGGCCGAGAATGACCCTCTGCGAGATGAGGGCGAGGCATTTGCAGCAAGACTCACCGCCCTAGGCATACCGACATCGTCGGTTCGATTCGCGGGACAGATACACGACTTCATCCGCATGTCCCGATTTCTTGACGACACGCACAGTGCGCGCGCATTAATTGGCGCAATGCTAAAACGTGCGTTTGCATCTAGTTAGGCGTCGACTCGCTCTCGGGCCAGTCGTTTGCCAACCCGACCGGTGCGTTCAATACGTTTGATTAGTGCAACCCGGGCTTGTTCGGCTTCTGCAGAAAGTCCTTCAATCTCGGATATCTTCCAGTGGCGCATTATCATCGGCTCGAGTATTTGATCATGATGGATCGCTAAATCATAAATACCAGCGCGGGCTATTTCTCGCGCCATGCGATCGAAATCCGTAATACCGATTCCGGGCATCGAAAATGTTCGTACGGCCTGTTCCATGCCGATGACCATCGACGACGGATCGGCTTCGAGGGCCGCTGTTGTTAGGTCGCGATAGAACAGGTAGTGAAGATTTTCATCATTGCCAACTCGTGACATGATCGCCGTGCCAATCTCATCCTTCATCATCTTGCCCGTGTTGCGATGGGCAATGCGTGTCGCCAATTCCTGCATGGTCAGATATGCGAGTGCTTCAAACAAACTTGATGGCGTCGGAACCTGGCCGCCACGCACCTGTTGCATCCGTGCTCGTTCCAGTGCGACAGGATCCACGGCCCGAGTTACGGTGAGGTAATCGCGAATGACAATCGAGTGCCGGCCTTCTTCGGCCGTCCAAGTGCGGCCCCATTCACCGAATGCCGAATCGTTGCCAAACAGCGAACTGATATCTCGCGTGTAGTACGGCAAATTGTCCTCGGTGAGCAAATTCACAAATAGAGATGTGCGAACCGCTTCATCCATTTCGTGCCCGACATCGCCAAAATCGGCGTCCTCAGCCACCCATTCTTCGCCCGAGACGAAGTCTCGGCCGCGACTATATGGAATGAATTCATGTGGAAACCACTCTTTTGCCACACCCATGTGTCGGGCTAGGAGTTTCTCCGCTGCAGGTGCGATCTCGTTGAGCAGCGCCTTTTCGTCCACATGGCTAGTCTACTAGAGCCAATCAAATGGGGGTTTTCACGTCGACGGACTACGTGTGCAATCGATTGACCAATCGTTGCAGCGGCCTCATGTAGTCATCGAGTGCCGGTAGTCCGGCACGGCGCACTGACAAATTGTCAAGTACCGAATTGGCTGGTCGCTTTGCCGGCCGCGGGGGTATCAGCTCGCTAGTGGAAATTGGTATGACGCGTTGCGGGTCCATTCCGGCGGCGCTGAGAACATCCTTGGCGAAGTCGAACCAACTTGCGACTCCCGAATTAGTTACATGCCATATCCCGCTCCTCTGTTCTTCGGCGAGCCGAACGATCATCGAGGCCAAGTCGTCGGTAAAGGAAGGGCAACCGATCTGATCGTTGACAAATCGCAGTTCAGTCTGGCTCTGGGCGAGCCGCAGGATTGTTTTGACCATATTTGGTCCGTGATATCCGCACACCCACGCAGTGCGAACAATTGTGTCGTCGCCATTCATTGCCTGCTCACCGGCTAACTTCGACGCACCGTAGACCGATTGTGGATTCGGTTCATCGAATTCGGTATAGGCAGCTGGCTTGCTACCGTCGAATACGTAGTCGGTGGAGATGTATACGACTCGAGCGCCTATTGCTCTCGCTGAGTTGGCGATTGAGCCCGATGCTGTCCCGTTTACTTCGAACGCGCGACCCGGATCACCCTCGCACGCATCGACAGCGGTCCAGGCCGCAGAGTGAATGACGACATCTGGTCTAGTGGCAACTAACGCATCGTGGACATTTGAAGCATTTGTGATGTCTAATTTTCCGTGAGTGCTAGCTACAACATCGTGGCCAATGCCCTGGGAGACGCGCACAAGTTCTTGACCGAGTTGACCATCGGCACCGGTAATGAAGACCTTCATGTGGGTCGAGACTTGAGCGGTTCCCACCACCAGCGGTTGTCTCGGTACCACGACACCGTTTGCTCCAGGGCCTCATCCAGCGAGCGGCGACGTTTCCAACCAAGCGTCGTGATCTTGGCTACGTCGACGGAATAGCGACGATCATGACCTAGACGGTCCGCAACATACGACACGCTTGATTCGTCCCTACCCAATAAAGCCAGCAACTTGTTGACCAAATCGCGATTGGCTGTTTCATTGCCAGCGCCAATGTTGTAAATCTCACCGAGCTGACCATGCTCGAGCACGAGGTTCACTCCCGCACAATGGTCGTCGACATATAACCAGTCGCGTTCGTTCAGACCGTCGCCATATAGAGGTATCTGTTTTCCATCTAGCAAATTCGTGGTGAACAACGGGATCGCCTTCTCTGGATATTGATACGGTCCAAAATTGTTCGTACAACGTGTGACCAATACAGGCACACCATGCGTACTGAAGTAACTCAAAGCGATGAGATCCGAACCAGCCTTTGAAGCCGAGTACGGAGATCGCGGCTCCAGCGGATCGCCTTCCTTGGATGAACCGCGTTCGACCGAGCCATACACCTCGTCGGTTCCAATGTGCACGATTCGCCCGATCTCCAGACGCCGAGCGATGTCCATGATCACGTTGGTGCCAAAACAATTGGTGAGAATGAAATCCTCACTACCCGTTATCGATCGATCGACATGGCTCTCTGCCGCAAAGTGGACGACCGCATCGTGCCCGCGCATTGCAGTCTCGACGTCTCCTGGTTGACAGATATTGCCTTTGACAAACGAAAAGCGCGGACTGTCGTCGACATCTTTCAGGGTGGACAGGTTTCCGGCGTAGGTCAAGGCGTCGTACACGGTTACGGAATGATCGGTATTGGCCAATACCCAACGCACATAATTCGAGCCGATGAAACCGGCGCCACCGGTGACGAAAATTTTCATCGTTTATCTCTCAGGTTCGTAACGCGTAATGCGGTTGAAACTGCGGATCGATTGCATCGCGGGTCGGATTTTCCTGATCGCGCTTGGAGAGGATCGGAGTCACAAACCCCCAGTCGGCCTGCACCACCTTGTCGTTCCATGCGAGCCCAAGTTCGTCGGCGGGGTTGTAGTAGTTATCGACGAGATAGGTGATTGCCATATCTGTGAGCGAAGAAAACCCGTGTGCAACACCTGGCGGAATAAAAATTCCATGGTGAACGTGGGTTCCGTCTA
>JBDTPW010000090.1:0-15146 GCA_039932495.1 Ilumatobacteraceae bacterium | reverse complement strand
GGTCAGTAGCGACGCTTCGTTTCTGGAGATGTTGGACGTCCTCAATGAAGGTCTCGTCTCGGGTGGCAGTGAGGCCATCGTTTTTGATTCAGATTGTCGGGAAGGCATCTGCGGCACCTGTTCGATGATGATCAATGGAATTGCCCACGGTCCACAGCGTGCGACTACCGCGTGTCAGTTGCATATGCGGTCCTTTGAAAGCAACGCCACAATCGTCATTGAGCCGTGGCGCGCGGCATCGTTTCCGATTATCAAAGATTTGATGGTCGATCGGTCCGCATTTGACCGGATTATTGAAGCCGGCGGTTTTATCACCGCGCCGACAGGGGGCGCGCCAGAGGCAAATCTCATTCCGGTGGCCAAGCCAGTCGCCGACGCGGCAATGGATGCGGCGGAATGCATCGGTTGTGGGGCTTGCGTCGCGGCCTGCCCCAATGGTGCTGCCAATTTATTTACCGGAGCCAAGTTGGCTCATCTCAACTTGTTACCCCAAGGTCAGGCGGAGCGATTTAAGCGAACTGAAGCAATGGTCGAAAAAATGGAGGATTATTTCGGGTCCTGCACGAACCACGGTGAATGCTCGGCGGCCTGTCCGAAGGAAATTTCACTCGACGTAATCGCACTCATGAACCGCGACTATTTTAAGTCCAAGATTAGAAATCGTAAGGAACTTAGCCTCGACTGAAATTCAATTGGTTTTAAATTAATCGTTGCTATCATTCTCGTTGACGTCGTTGTGGTCTGATTCATTCTCGTCAGCTTGGTTTTCGTTGACGTCGTCTGAGTCATTTTCGTCTACTTCACTGTCGTCAGCATCACTTTCGCTAATTCCATTGTCGTCGACGGTCGTCGCCGATGCCAGGGCCGTCGAGGTAGTTACTTCGGTTAGGGATGGGGCAGGAGTGTTAGAGCCGGCGGTGTTTGCGGCCAGGGCAACTCCGCCTGTTGCCAATACCCCGACTACGGAAATTGTGGTAATCAATGATGTTTTCATACACCTCATGGTATTGGTGGCACTTCCAAGGTCTATCCAATTGACTGCCAAGTTTTGTTCAAGAAATGTGGACTTCCGAATTGTCTCGACTAGTGATGTAGTGGCGCTTCCGGTGGCGGGAGCGCCTGACGAACCTTGGAGAGAACTTCACGATTCCGTGGTTTACCGTTGTACAGCAGACGCACGGCGGTGAATGCGAGCATCAGCGTGATCAGAGCCACGCCCAACGCTTGAAACAGTGCAACGCCTCGGTCGGTCCCGGCCGTGAATGAGTGAATCGACACGCTGGCGAACAAGGCATAACTAGTGAGATGAATACCGCGCCAAAGTCTCTTTGGTATTTTCTTCATCAGAAGCGAAGACAACTGAACCGCTACCAGCAAGTACATTGCGATGATTCCCCATGCCACGGCGAGCGGTTTCCAACTTGCGGCCAATGGCATTAGTACATCGGCAACACCAAAGTGCACGAAGCTGTCGGCAACGATGGCCACGATATGCAGTCCCACGCCGAGAATGGTTAGGGCACCTAGCCAGCGGTGCAAATCAAGCAACCATGCCGGTCGATCGTAAGGTTTGAGTAATCGGGTCGAAAGCAAAATTCCCCAAAGCGCCGAGGCGGTAAGAAATCCCCAGGCAACGATGCCTGAGGCGCGAGTGAGATACCACCAAAACTGTGGGTTAATCATCGTTGAAATTCACTCCAGTGAGAATTTGGAATCACCTCACCATTGTTCAACACTACTAACACCCCAAGCTGCGATTGACTGGCCAGCGAAACTCCTTCGGAAGCCCCGGCAACAAGAATTGTCGTCGCCAAAATTTCGGACCATACGGCTTCGGCGCCGATCACCGTGACTTGAACTGGTGCATTTTCAGATTCGATGAGTGGTTCGTTTGTCGCAGGAGAAATCACATGGTGAAATTGACCGCGGCGCGTGCTCCAGCGCTTGGCACGTGTCGAAGACGTGGCGACCCCACCGTTGCACACCGCCAATTCTGCGATTGTGATGCTTGCATCAAATGGCGACTCGATGTCAATATCCCATACGCCATCGTTTGGTCCGTCTCCGACGCACCGGAGGTCACCTCCCACGTTGACGCATGCACCGATTGCTCCGCGACGAATAAGTTCAAGGGCAACAATGTCGGCGGCAAGTCCCTTACCCAATCCGCCTGGGTCAAATGTGAGTCCAACCGGTAATCGCACAACATTTGATATGTCATCAACAAGTGTTCGGGAAAGCGGTTCCGTAAGCGATGGCAGGTTGGCGGGGAGTATTGATGACTTCGAGGCATCACTTCGAGATGCGCCATACCCGAGATCAACGAGGGTCGGGAGCAATGTTGGATCAAAGTATCCGTTGGAAAACGCGTGGGCGCTGACGAGGTATTTAACCAGCGTGATCGTGTCCGGATGAACCGAGATCGGCTCGCCGCGGGACATATTGAGTCGAGATATATCGCTGGTAGGGATGAACCGACTCCACAGATGCTCCAAAACGGTTAGTCGTCGCTGGGCAAAATCGCCGCCATCGCCCGTATCGCCAACCACCGTGACCTCGGCAGTGTTTCCCATCACGGGAAATACATGTCGAGTTGAGCTACTTAGATCCACCGCTTTTTGTCGCTGACCGTGTCTTTTTGGGTGTCTTAATCTTGATCGTTGGCGTAACCGTTGGCGCCGTAATCGCAGGGGTTGCAGAAGTCGCTGTGGTTGCCGGTGTCGCTGGCCCCGGCAGGGTTGGGGCAGTTACAGGTGTATTGAAGATTGGAATCGCAGGCTGAGTGATCTCGGGCGTTAGTGCGCCTGAATCGCTGGCCAAGGCAGATGTGCTGTGTTGAGCCGCTAATGCATAGGCAGAAGTGAGGCCCAATACAGACGCCATTGAAATCCCGGTTGCAAGAATTCGAGCACCGGATGCCGGGTGCTTGTGGCGTTTTGCGGGAGTACCACGGTTAGTCGTCATCACCTGTTTCCAATTCGTTGTTGCTGTGACCGTCGTTAGTTTCGTCATCATTGTGATCCTGTGTCGACGCAATGTATGAATCCGTTGACTCCACCGCGGTCACGATTCGACCGTCGATGAGTTCTGCGCGAAATTCAATGCGTTGCGTCCCGTTGGTGAACTCAATTTCGACACGATCTTGATCTTCTGCTTTGGAGTCGTAGGTCCACCCAGCTAGCGGACTTATCGACGCGACCGTGAGGCCAGTGGCGCTTTGCTCGAGAGTTACGACTCCAACCCCTTCAACGTTGTAATCGGATGTGACAATCATCTCTGACACGGCAGGTAAAGCATCACCTTGATTTGGGAGAAAGATCGGCATGGCCGAATCTACGGAAAGTGCGGATACGGGTACGTTTGCTTCGGCCAACGCAGGCGTTCCATTCACTGCGGATATGGATGAGTTCAGCACGGTGGTATTCACCGCCATAGCGACTCCACCAGTAGCAAGAACTCCGATGACCGAAAGCGATGTAGCTAGGGATGTTTTCATGACCATTACGTTATAAATGCGCTGTATAAGAGAGGTGCAAGGGATTTCCAAGATTTGTCTAAGAATTGTTGATTTGACATTGATCTGATGGTCATTTGAAGCATTTGTCACGTTGGGAGGCGACAATGGAGTTATGGATGTCTTGCTCGTCGAGGATGACGACTCGATTGCTTCGTCACTAACCGCTGGGCTTCAATCCGCCGGAATGAGCGTGCGGCGGGTAAGTCGAGGTGAGGATGCACTACGCGCCGAATTGCCCGACGTTGTTCTACTTGATGTTGGTCTACCCGATATCGATGGATTTGAAGTATGTCGCCGGATGCGGGCGGTAAGTCAAGTTCCGGTAATTATGTTGACCGCTCGCAATGACGAACTCGACCGGGTATTTGGGCTCGACATTGGAGCAGATGATTACGTGACCAAACCATTCGGACTGCGAGAACTTATCGCCAGAATACGAGCAGTCACTCGTCGCATCGGTGCCTCCGAAATATCCGAAAATCCAATCATCACTGTCGGAGATTTGAAGATTGACCGTTCGACTCGACGAGTGTTACTGGATGGTCAAGAAATTTCGTTGACCACCAAAGAATTTGATTTGCTCGCTTATCTCTCCGATCGTCCAGGAATCGTTCATCGCCGCACGGACATCTTGGAAACTGTGTGGGATACAAATTGGTACGGTCCAACGAAAACACTTGACGCACACATCGCAGCGGTACGAAAGAAACTAGGGGATCGTCGATGGATCGAGGCCGTTAGGGGTGTCGGATTTCGGTTCGAATCTCCAGAATGAAAAAGAGACTTGTTGCCGTCATGGTCGGTCTAGTCGTGATTGTTTTGATAGCCCATGATGTTCCATTGTCGGCACACTTGGCACAAATTGAGCGAGATCGGTTAACCACCGCTATTCAGCGTGACGCATTTACCATTGGCGGAAGAGTTACCCCACTCATAAATCTTGTCGGGTCGGCCCGCACAATCGCGATCACGGCGGTGCTGAATGATTACGCCTCCCGCAGCGATGGAACCGTTGTCGTTATCGATGGCAACGGCTATCTGGCCGCCAGCAGCGAACAATCGGCGTCGGTGGGTGAAGACTACGTCGGACGGCCTGAAATTGCGACAGCCTTGCTCGGGACCCCAACTTCCGGAATCAGATCATCGACGACACTCGGTGAAGAACTTGTCTATGTCGCCGTACCCGTACTCTCGGGCACCGAAGTACTCGGTGTCGTTCGCATCACCTACCCCAAGAGCGTCGTCGATGCCCGAGTAAACAAAAATTTGCGAGGAATTCTCTTTACCGCCGCTATTTCGGTGGCCATGGCCGTTGTTGTCGCGTTGCTATTTGCTCGTTTCATAACGCGCTCGCTCGATGATTTGCGTCGCACGACCGAGAGATTTGCGGACGGCGATCTAGAAGCAATTGCCAAAGAATCTGGCCCACCCGAAACACGAAGACTCGCGTCTTCATTCAATGTCATGGCTCGCCGTATTGGTCGAATGATCGATCAGCAACGTTCATTTTCGAGCAATGCGTCACATCAACTGCGAACGCCTCTAACGGCCTTGCGACTTCGCTTGGAGTTAGCCAATGATTTAGTGGAAAGCGATCCACACGAAACTCGAATCAATTTGGAGGAAGCACTTGCGGAATCAGAACGCTTGTCTCACCTCGTCGAGCAATTGCTTCAGTTGGCGCGCGCCGAAGGACTTTCACTTCCCTCCCAAGATCTAGATATCAAGGAATTGGTGAACGAGCGGGTCGAGCAATGGTCATCGCTGGCCGAAGAGCGTGGTGTTTCGCTTGTCGGAGAGGTATCAACAAGTGTCACCGGACGAGGCAACGCGATGGCATTAAATGAAATTCTCGACAACTACATCGATAATGCACTCGAAGTTTCGCCAGACGGTTCAACGGTTCGGATTTCAGTCAATACGCACCGTGATCGAATTGAACTCATTGTCGGTGACGAGGGACCAGGGTTATCTGACACCCAACGGTTGCAGGCTTTTGACAGATTCTGGCGAGGCGATGAGCAATCCAATAGGCGCACGGGAAGTGGGCTCGGATTAGCAATTGTTTCGCAGTTGGCAAACGCCAGTGGATATCGAGTTGAGTTGAGAAATTCGATTCATGGTGGAATTGAAGCAGTTGTCAGTGTGCCACGTGCGACGGCGAACTATTCCTTAGAGTCATAAAAGTCACTCGTTTACTCGTAATCTGGTGCTGATGATTTATTCGCTTGTTCTCGCCACGTCGACGGGAAAGGACCAGGTTTCTACGTGGTTGCGCGGCGACTTCGTTGTCATCGTGATGATCATTTCCGGCTCATTCGTAGCAATGAAAGCGATTACGTATATCGCCGAGCATCAAATTGAAAACCTACGAATTGTGCGAGGAGACACCGGCGATTTGACGGCCGTCAGTTTCGGAGCACACCGCGCGGCCCTTTTTGGAGCCGTGCGTTGGGGAATCAATTTTTGCATCATCGCCGTGGCGACCACTTCGGTGTTGCTTCGATTGCAGTTGCCGTCGTCGGCGCTGGTGTTACTTGGCTCAATCGCTGGTGCGGGACTTGGATTCGGAGCCCAGCAGATCGTCGGCGACATTATTGCCGGTGTCTACATCATTTCCGAGCGGCAATTCGGGGTTGGCGACATCGTTCGAGTCGGTCCGTTGCTTTCTGTTGGCTGGGTAGAGGGCCGGGTTGAGGAAGTGACGTTGCGGGTAACGAAGTTGCGCACATTTGATGGCGATCTGGTCAGTATCGCCAATGGCGAGCTTCGTCACAATGTCAACATGTCGCGCGATTGGTCGAGAGTGTTGATCTCGGTGCCTTTGCCGCGGCACAGCGATATTGAGGCAGCAATCACTCGCATCGATGTGGTCTGCGAACAAATTGGTCGCGATCCCAAAATTGCGCCGTTGCTACTTGAGGTCCCTCATGTCACTGGTGTCAATGACTTGGGTGCCGAAAATGTGGAGATTCGAGTTTCTGGTCGATCACTCCCCGTACAGCAGTGGAAGGTGGAGCGCGAATTGCGTCGACGAATTGCCCGCGAACTACGCGAAACATATGCAGTGATTGCGGGGCTCGAGGGCGGAGACCCGATATGAAATGGAAGCGACCGAGCAATGTGACAATTGGTGCGCTAGTGATCTTCCTTGTCTCGTTTGGTATTTGGCTTACCCAACCACAACCAGACGAGCCCGGTCGCACCGTCTTGGTCCCAGGCGTGGATTTCGAATTCCTCACCACGACCACAACAACAACGGCACCACCACCCGTTGACACATCCCCCGCCACACAGGCGCCAACTCCGTCCGCTCCACCACCTGCTCAACCGCCTGTTGAAACAACCGTGGCGCCGGTCGAGGCAGAAACGACGACCACCGTTTCCGGATAGTCGAACTACGCCGTATCAACCGCCAGGTACGCCTCGGCAATTCGACCGGCCGGAAGTCCGCCAATTGCCGCAATTTGAGTGCCCCACGCGCGCATTCTCTCAGGTAGTCCCGACGCATCCCGATGCTGACTCTTGTGACAAAGCAGCGCCTCCATCCTTTGGTCGAACACGTCGGTGGTGTCGACATATGTATTTGGATTCGGCCCGCCCATGAGCCAAATTTCGGGTGCCGCGTGCGGTGGCAATTGGCGCTCGCTCAGCAATTCTGGAAATGCGAACTCATTGCGTGCATCCGGATATACGGCACACAATGTGGCCTCGCCTGTGGCGAGGTGATCCGGATGGCTTGCATAAATACGGTCATACCTTCGCTCGGGGGACTGAGTTACCACTCGGTCAGGTTTCACCTTTCGAATGACCGCGCTAATTTCTCGCCGCAAGTTGAGATCGGCGACAACCGCACCATCAGGAAATCCAAGAAAATGCAATTCGGTGACACCAAGAACTGCCCCTGCCTCGGTTTGCTCGCGACGCCTAATCGCGGTCATTTCGTCTCGTGAAATCGAGTTGTCAAAGCCACCGGCCTGGCCATCGGTGACGAGGCAATACACCACATCGTGACCTTCGCCCGTCCATGTTGCAACGGATCCGCCGGAACCAAAGTCGACATCATCTGGATGAGCCGTCACCACCAAAATTCGCATACTTTCATTTTATGTCCTGAGATTGACTTACCGATAGTTTGGATATGACTCATGGAGCGAGCATGATTTTTCGACAGTATTACTTGGCCTGTCTGTCACATGCCTCGTATCTCATCGGTGACGAAAACTCCGGAAGGGCGGTGGTTGTCGACCCGCAACGTGACATTTCCCAATACCTTGCAGATACACAAGAGTTTGGTCTGGCCATTGAGCGGGTGATTGAAACCCACTTTCACGCAGATTTTCTATCTGGTCATCTTGAGTTGGCACATGCAACCGGCGCGGTCATTTCGTACGGCGAGGCTGCCAATCCCGAATTTGAGATCGACCCGCTTGCCGATGGTCGGACCCTCAGCCTTGGTCAGGTCACGTTGCAAGTTCTTTCTACTCCAGGACACACGCCGGAGTCGATCAGCATTGTGGTCAGAGAACACCCGAACGATTCGGTTCCGTATGGCGTGCTCACAGGCGACACATTGTTCATCGGCGACGTCGGTCGCCCGGATCTACTTACTTCGGTGGGAGTTAGCGCTGAAGAATTGGCATCTCACCTGTACGACTCGTTGCACGACAAGTTGCTCCGGCTTCCAGATGCCACCCGTGTATTCCCCGCTCATGGCTCCGGCTCGTCGTGTGGTCGGAATTTGTCTAACGAAACTGAGTCGACAATTGGTGAACAGCGTGCAACAAACCATGCGCTAGCACCTATGACGAGGAGTGAATTTGTAGAGTCAATCACCCAGGGTCAATCGGTTGCTCCTCTCTATTTCTCTTTCAATGCAATTCGCAATCAAGTTGATCGGCCTCTTCTGGACGAATCTGAATGGCCAGCATTACTTTCCCTAGACGAGGCACTATCCGCAATTTCACGTGGTGCAAAGATTTTGGATACCCGCGACGCCAGCGAATTTCAAGCAGGTCACTTGAAGGGCTCCATCAACGTTCCTCTCGCCGGTCGCTACGCGGAGATTGCGGGAGAGGTAATCAAGAGCGATAGCGACATCGTGCTGGTTTGCGCTCCGGGGACCGAGTATGACGCAAGAGTCCGTCTTGCTCGGATCGGTTTTGATCGAGTGCTCGGTGTGCTTCGAGATCCACTTTCGGTATTTCATGACAATCCGCAATTGGTCAATCGAAGTTCTCGGTTGACGGCCAACGAATTCAAGAGTCGCCGAAAGTCAGTGTCAGACCTGCAGCTGATTGACGTTCGATTGCCAATCGAAACCGAGCTCGGCGTACTACAGGGAGCCAAGGTACTGCCATTGCAGCAATTGATTACGCAACTCGGCGACTTGCATAAGGACCAACCGGTAGTCGTCTACTGCGAAAGTGGGGTGCGATCTTCGATCGCGGCAAGCGCTTTGGAGTCTGAAGGTTTTCGAGACGTGAGCGACATTATTGGTGGAATTGGAGCCTTCAAAGGCACAAATTAGCAGTCGATCCTAGTTAGGTCTGGCCCGGCAATGATTTCACCGTCGAAGTGCGCGGCGGCAATTGCTATCCACTCGTGTTCGGAGCCGGGTTGCATCGCCGGCACATAGTGAGTCATTACAAGTTTCTTGACGCCAGCACGAGTCGCGGTTTGGGCGGCCTGTTCAACGGTCGAGTGATAATCGAGGATGTCGCTAAAGCGACCGCCGATTGCTGGAAACATCGATGCGATCTGAGTCACCAAATCTGGTCTGATTACGGTTTGAACATAAATATCGACACCGCGACACATCACATCGAGCTCAGTGCACGGAACCGTGTCACCGGCAATCGCTACCGATGACCCACCACATTCGATTCGATAACCAACGGTTGGCGCAACAGGTCGATGATCGGTTTTGTGTACCGAAATCAAAACACCGTCAATGTCGAACGAATCGCCGGGAATCACTTCTCTAACCAGCACTTGTAAGCCAGGACCCTCGCGCAGATCTTGGTGGTGCTCGTTTCTGTATTGCTGGTCGAGTCCGAGCATTTCCATCAGGCTGTCCACAACGTGCTTGGTTCCGGGCGGACCGTAGATATGGAGTGGCGTTGCCAACGGTGACATGATCCATCGCGTGGTCATGATGTCGTTGAGGTCGGTGATGTGGTCGCTGTGCAAATGTGTGATGAGCACAGTGCCAATAAATGGAACCGGAACGCTAACCCCGACAAGGCGCATGGCCACACCTCGACCGCAGTCGACGAGCAAATAAGTGTCGCCTGCCTTGACCAATGTTGACGGTCCGGCACGGGTTGGATCGGGGAGCGGACTTCCAGTGCCGAGCAAAGTTACGGTAATCGCAGTCATTGGTAGTCCAGCCAACGACCATAGCGCCTGCCTTGCTTGGTTTCCGAATAGGCCCTACCGTAAATAGTTATGAAAATCTCTCAGCGCCGAGTAAGAGTTCTTTTGACATCGGCTGTCGCAGCCGCATTTCTAAGTAGTTGTGGTTCGTCATCGTCATCCGACTCGACTGATACACAAACACCGTCTGCGATTGGCGGATACGGGAAGACGGAGGACTCAACGGTCGTGTCGGATACCGGCAGTCAAATCACGATCTCCGGCGCCGTGTTTAGCGTTACCGGTGACGTGAATAGCGCAGACACCGTAAGTGTGACAAACAACGACAGCTTTAAGCACACCGTAACTTCGGACGATGGCGTCTTCGATGTCGCCGTTGAAGGCGGCGCCACCGAAAGTCTGCCCGCACTGAGCCCCGGTACGTATGCATTTCATTGCAAGATCCACTCGACAATGCACGGAACTCTCACGGTCACATGACCAGACCCGCCGTGACGCGGCGTGTGATCGGATTGGGTATCGCAGGAGTGCTAATTTTTGCGCCAGTTCTTGCTCAGAATGCCGCGGCGGTATCGCCACTAATTAAAGAGGGCGACAAATGCACAAAGGTGGGACTCAAAACTCGTGGTAATTCTGGGGTGATATTGACGTGTACGAGAGTTGGTACAACAAAGGTATTGACATGGAAACGAACCGTGACCAAACCGGCCACTACGACTACGACGATTCCTGCGGTTACGACCGCCAGTCAGATCTCGATCAAAAATCTCACCTTTACGGTCGCTGGAAATGTCAAGAGCACCGATGTCTTAAGCGTGACTAACCGTGACGGTTTTACGCACACCGTGACTTCGGATAGTGGGGCATTTGATGTGACGGTTGAAGGCGGAACCAAGGAGAAACTGCCTACTCTCAGTCCTGGTACTTATGCGTTTCATTGCAATATTCATACCTCGATGCATGGCACGCTCGTGGTCGGTTGAGGTAATTAGTCCTTTCATAAGTGAGGTTGTCGACAAGTTGTCGATGAGATGTTCGTCGGCTGGATGAATCTCCCGTTTCACACATGTCACAAACGGGGGCTAAGTACTTCAGAATGGTTCGTGCTTCGACACCAAAATCGGACACGAGTCCGTTAGTACGGACATATTTTTATCCAATCAGTAGTCCACCCATCGGGTATGTTGTGTATATGCAACGACGGCATGCGGCGCATATGGCCTCAGAGGATTAGCTGCGAACCATGATCGAACTGGTTGTCTCCGCGGACCGCGTCCGACCATCAGTAGCCGTGGTCGGAGAATCCATCAGAATTACGATGAATTTATACGACGATTTTGATGCAATTCTGCGAGAAAATCAGAGCGAAATTCTTGCAGCCTTTGAACATTTGGCCTGGCGTCTGTTCAGAGATTCCGACGTCGAACGGGATTTTGAAACGAACGCGTCGGAATTTATTGTGCGTTTCTCGAATCGAGTCGAATAGGCGCCGACTACTGGATACCCAATGCTTGAAGGACTTCAAGCGGCGACGCTTTTAGACCCTTGCAAAGTTTGGGAATGACATCTATTGAAGGACGAGTTTCAAAAGTGAAGTACCGATACAGGGTTCCCTTATCAAGACCGCATGCATCGGCGGCTTGCTGAAGGCTTCTGAAGCCACACTGCTCCATTTTCAATTTGAGCCAGTCGTAACCAGTTACTGAAATCTTATTTCGACTCATACTGCGAAAAATTATACACGCATGCTTGTGACGACTACGGTGCCTTCGCGATTGTTGGCATCTCCCTGAGTCGTGCATACACGGGTGTGAAATCGTGAGCCGTGTCAGCAACCAACTTCTCAAAACTTTCTATCACGAAGTAAGGGTCCTGATATCGGTCGATGTGATAATCGGTTCGCATGATTCGTTCCAAATCAAACGGCAACCGTTTGGGAATCGGACTGTCGATTGAATAAACGATTTCGCCACTCGACGACATGATTCCAGCGCCAAATACGCGCGTTCCGTTGCCTTGGCGGATGAGCCCAAACTCGACGGTAAACCAGAACAGGCGACCAATCATGACTAAGGCTTCGGGTCCGAGTTTGGCCGCCTTCAATGCGCCAATTCCGTACGCCTGCAAGTAATCCGCGTAGTGTTGGCTGAACAACAGCGGCACATGTCCGAAACAGTCGTGAAAAATGTCGGGCTCGACGATGTAGTCGAACTCCTCAGGCTTGCGCAGCCACACGGTGGTGGGGAAGCGACGAGCGGCGAGAAGATTGAAAAACGCTAGATCAGGTATGAGCCCAGGCACCGCCACGATTTCCCACCCAGTAGCCACCCTCAATCGACTTGAAAGAGTGGCGAAGTCGGGAATCGACTGCGCCATATCTAGGTCGCCTAGGTGCTCTAGATAATCCTCACATGCATAATCTCGAACAAGTTCAAATTGGCGTGCGTAGAGTCGCCGCCACAATGATTGATCTTCGCCCGTATACATCGTCGAGTCTTGGTCGACAGTGAAGTCGGCGCGGGCATCGGCGTAGTCGCCCCTCAGTGCCGACCCAGTGGTCCGGATGAATTCATCAACGCTCACGGTTGGACTTCCTCCTCCACCGTGATGTTACGCCCTTCTCGCGGGTGACGCTAGCGCGGATCAGAGCCATTCATTTTTACGGAATTGCCTGAACAGAGTCCCACAAATAACAACGAGAAATCCAACGACGATGAAGTAGCCATAGCGCCAGCGCAATTCCGGCATGTGATCAAAATTCATTCCGTAGATGCCGGCGACCATCGTTGGAACCGCGCCAATTCCCACCCACGCCGAAATCTTGCGCATATCGGTATTTTGCTGCACCTGGATCAGAGACGAATTGGCATGCAGCGCGGCATCAATCAGTTCATCCATCAACTCAACTTCATCGATGACTTTAAGCAAGTGATCGCGAACATCCAAGAAAAGTGGTGTCGAGTTTGTATTGCAATGCGCAACTTTTCCCGCCGCAAATAGTTCAATTGGCTGCAAGAGAGGAAATATGGTTCGTCGAAACTCTATAAGTTCACGTTTCACGAAATACAAACGGCTCGCCGAAGCCGGCTGTTCGTCGTCAAATACCAGGTCTTCGATTTCTTCGACGTCCTTGGCAATACGTGCGCTCACATCGATGTACTGGTCGACGAGTCGATCCACGATTTCATGTAGTACGGCTGTTGGACCACCGATCAATCGTTCTGGATGATTCTCCAGATCGGCGCGAATTGATCGCAAGGCAATCGCCTCACCGTGGCGAACCGTAAGGATAAAATCGTCTCCCATGAACAAGGCGACATCGCCGACAACGATGCGCTCCGTTTTCAAATCGTAAGCGATTGTCTTTAACACAAGAAACAAGTGCCCTGGATATGTATCGAGTTTCGATCTTTGCTCGCTAGCCGCGGCGTCTTCAATAGCCAGATTGTTGAGATGAAATCGCCGTTGATATTTCTGAAGTTCCGCCTCGGTCGCGTCGACAAGACCTATCCATGTAAAGGCGTCATCGTTACTTGTCGATCCAACGCTTGTTCGCTTGCCGACAATGTATTTGGCCTCGTCAACGAGCATTTTCCAAGCGTAGTTGGCTAGACCTGAAGCAAAGTCTTGCCTGCCATCGTTGCAATGAAACATACTATTCTGTCCGAGAGATGAACACCAATAATTTGAGATTCAAGCCTGTTCGGTTCATTATTTCTGCTGTCGTATTGATCACTCCATTAATTGCCGGCTGCAGTAGCGAAAACGGTGGGGCGGTGTCCGATTCCGTTGAGTCGATTCCCGTACTGCTCGACTACAGCCCGACATTGTCCGACGCAGGTGCATTGTTATATTTGGCATCCAATCCAAAGGTCGAACTGGTCGCCGTTACTCTTCCAGGCACCGGCGAGGCCGACTGCGAACCCGGTGTTCGCACGACACGCTCGCTGCTCAAAATTGTTAAATACGGCGACATTCCGGTTGGCTGCGGGCGCAATACTCCGCTGATCGCTAATCGGGATTGGCCCGAAGAGTGGCGGACAGAAGTGAATAAGTGGGGCGCGGAAATGTTGCCCGCGGTGAAGGATTCCCCGATACTCGATGCCGAACAATTGATGGCCGACACCCTTGCTGCGGCGACGACACCGCTCACCATTGTTGCGGTTGGACCGCTGACCAACCTCGGTGTGGTTCTGGCAGCTCGCCCAGAATTATCAAAACAGATCGCGCGAATCGTGATCATGGGCGGTGCCGTTACGGTGCCAGGAAACGTAGAGAAGTCACCGGCTGCCGAGTGGAACATCTACATTGATCCCGAAGCGGCAAGACGGGTGATTGCAGCCGGCATCGCCGTGACACTGGTTCCCCTCGATGCGACAAATCATGTGCCATGGACCGAACGACTATTGCGGCGTCTAGCGACTCTTGACCAACCGGCGGCACACACGGTGTATCAGATGGCGGCCTCAAGAACATCGCTCGCTGGGTTTTACTTTTGGGATGAGCTTGCGGCAATGGCCGCCATCGAATCGAACTTGGTGACCGTCGAATCGATGACGGTGAAAATCAATAATGATGGTGCCGTCGTTCGTGATCCGGCCGGGTATGTAGTCGACGTCGCCGTTGATGCCAATGCCAACGCAGCCATCGATGAGTTCCTTCGAACGCTCAATGGCGGCACCCTCGCCGAAATAGTTCGGCTGAATCCGGTCGAGCTCGACTACATGATTGCAATGAACAACGCGGACTCCCGATCCGGCATTGCCCTTGGTGACGCCTACGACAGCCTTGACAACCCTGACGCCGATCCCCGTGAATTAGCGGCTGCATTCATCGGCCACTTCGTCGATGCCATCGAGGCTTTGGCGACTGACGTGAGTGGCTTGATCCCTCCGTCAGCGCTCGTTGAGGCACATGCCGACTATGTCAAGTATCTCGGACAGTTCGTGGCGAGGCGGAACGAACTGCTCAGTTGGTTGGCCAAGGCCGAAGGGGCAAATCCGGGTGAGTTGTTGGACGACGCCACGAAGAAGTCCGGCCTCGAAGACTCCTTCGTCGACATTCGCCAAGCATGCCAGGTCCTGGAGGACTATTCGTTCCTCCATGATGGACCCCGCCCATGTTCTTCGGCAGCCGATGGGTGAGTGAGCCGCGAACCCCTAAGTAGCCTGAAATCAGCCCCTGTAGCTCAGTGGATAGAGCATCGGTTTCCTAAACCGCAGGTCGCATGTTCGATTCATGCCGGGGGCGC
>JBDTPW010000089.1:0-14281 GCA_039932495.1 Ilumatobacteraceae bacterium | reverse complement strand
ACATTTTTGACGAGCATGCTGACAATAAAACCGGGCTTTGGTTCGTGTTGCCCTACTTCCTCGAACCCAAGTCTGTGATGAAATCTCATCGATCCAGGATTTGCCGGTTGTAAATTGACCTCACACGCCAAGACCGTTGTCAATTGGTCGGCGATCATCTTCTCCTCCAGAGCTTCGTATAGTGAAGCGCCTAACCCTTGGTTCTGGTGATTGCTGGCCACGGCAATTCGGTCGAGATAGACGAAGTTTTCGTAGCGGTCCGAAAACCATTCGTAGTTTGAACTTTGATAAGGCGCACCAGGACCAAACGTGACGCAGAATGCCAGAAGTTCGTCGTTGCTCAAGTCGGTAATCATCAGGGGGTAAAGGCAATGCTCTAGGTCGAATCGAAATTCTTCCTCGGTGAGTTCGCTGACCGCAGGAATATTGGCGTTGTTCAGCGCTAGTACCTGATCTTGTTGTCGAATGGTGAGCAACGAAACGGGGGGTGATGAATTTGTCATGGTCGAGCAATAGCCTTGCACTATGCCTGGATCTTCAATGAAACACTTTGTTAATGGAACCTCTCTAGATGGGCCATGGCCGCAGAATCATCAGATCGCAGTGTTCGGAATGGGATGTTTCTGGGGGGCCGAGCGGATCTTTTGGCAAATGCCCGGAGTGCTGAGTACCGCCGTGGGTTACTCCGGAGGAACCTCGGTGTCGCCGAGTTATCAAGATGTATGTTCGGGGCGAACCAGTCATGCCGAGGTCGTTCGCGTCGTCTTTGATCCGCTCGTCGTGACCTACCAGCAACTGCTCAGGACATTTTGGGAATCGCATAACCCGACCCAGGGAATGCGCCAAGGAAACGACGTTGGTTCGCAGTATCGAAGCGCGATCTATACGACAGACGCTGTTCAGTTTAATCTTGCCAACGAATCACGTGAGATGTATCAACGTGAACTTTCCGCGGCGGGATACAAACCGATCACGACCGAAATTGCTGAAGCAGGGCCGTTTTATTTTGCCGAGGAGTATCACCAGCAGTATCTGGCCAAGAACCCGGATGGATATTGCGGAATCGGTGGAACCGGGGTCAGTTGCCCGATCGCCACGCACGCAACGTAAACCGTTACGTTGCGGCGATGAGTTGTTCGACAGTTGGTCTTCGAAACAGGACGACCATTGTTGCTCCCGCGATCGCCACTGCCGCGCTAATGAATATCCAGGCGTGATGAAATCCACGAAGTGGATCGCTGGTCTTGGATGCGGCGACAAGCATTGAACTAACAAGCGCAACTCCAAGCGCCGCGCCAATCTGTCTGGCGGTGTTGTTGAGGGCCGATCCCATGGCGAATCGTGGCTGAGGCAGGTATGCGGTTGCCGAACTCGTAATCGTGGCGATGCAAAAACCGACGCCGATACCTATATATGTGATGGTCGGAAAATAGAAATCCCAATAATGGGGTGTCGGCGTGATTTGGTAATTCATGTACAGGATTCCGGTGCTCATGATGATCGCGCCAACTGCAACAACTCGACCGTGCCCCACGCGCTGGGCGAGTCGACCGGCCGGAGCGGCTATGAGGGCGGCGGCAAAGGGACCGGGTGAACCGGCGAGGCCGGAAAGGGACGGGCTGTAACCCCACACCAATTGCAACCATTGAACGTTGACGAAGATCATCGAAAAGAACCCCATTGTGAATACAAATCCGCTAATCGCAGCGGCGGTGACGAAGGGCAATTTGAATAGCCGCAGATCGAGAACTGGGTGGGCGACGGCGTTACAGCGTTTGAGGAAAACAAACATGAGAAATGCAGAAATGGCAAAGATGCCAAGTGAGCGGCCCGATACCCATCCCCATTCATCGCTTTGGACTATGACGAGTGTGAGCAGGGCAACTCCGCCGACGGCCAAAATTGCGCCGAGATAGTCGACCGTGCGCGGAGCCGTTTCGTCACGCGACTCAATCAACAACTTGGCTCCAATCGCGAGAGCAATGATGCACAGCGGGACGTTGACAAGGAAAACCGAGTGCCAGCCAAAGTTGTCGACGAGGTAGCCGCCAAGTGTTGGACCGCTTGCCGCCGAAACGCCTCCCACGGCACCCCAAATACCAATCGCCGCCGAGCGACGTTCGACCGGGAATTCAGGAAGAACGAGGGCGAGGGAAGCAGGAGTGAGGATTGCGCCACCCAATGCCTGGATAATACGGGCACACACGAGGAGCAGCGCCGACGGCGCGAGAGCACACAGCAGTGATCCAATCATGAAGATGGTGAGTCCGGATAGGAACGCTCGCTTGCGACCGAAAGCGTCGGCCAATCGACCGGCGGTGAGCAATCCTGCCGCGTAGGCAATGTTGTACGCGGAAAATACCCACGTCAGCGTGCGACGACTCTCCGGCCACTCTTTGACAAATGAACCGAAGGCAACGTTGACAATAGAAATGTCGAGCGAGACAAGCATGACGCCAATCGATGTAAGGGCGAGCACCTTGGCCCCTCGTGACCAACCACTCATCGTGCCTTCTCCCAGCCGTTAGTCCGAATATCGTCGCCATCGGCATTGAGAGGTCGACCTTCCCACCGTAGTTCTCCAGGGGTCACAGAGAGTGAGGCGATGAGACCTTGCATCGGCGTGTCGCCAACTGTCGGGATCATGTCTCTATAAACAAAGTGCTGATCACTGGCAATGTCAGACATATCGAATACCGGTCCAACCGCCGCCTCGGCGTCGGAAAGCAATTGGACAGCCTCTGCTTGAGTGCGCACGGCACACCATTGCGTCATCAATTGTTCAAGCTCCACCCGATTCGTCATCCGTCCAGAAAACGTGGAGAATCGTTCGTCGTTGGCGACTCCGAGAACTCCCATGACACGAATCGCGACCGAGTCCGACGACGCGGATACACCGACCCACTTGTCGTCACTACATAGATACACACCGCGCGGAACCGTGTACGGCAATCCAGATCCAAGACGTGGTTGCAATGTTCCTGTCAGTTTGTACAACGAAATGAGTGGTCCCATGATCTGAAACACTGTTTGCAAAAGGTTGACATCAATCACCTGACCCTGGCCGGAGTGCAGTGCCACCATGGTGGCGAATGCGGCGGTAATTCCGGTGACCTCGTCGGTGAGTGCTATCGCCGGAAGCGCGGGTGGACCATCCGGCTCGCCACTTATTGCGGCGAGTCCGGCCATCGATTCGGCGATTGAGGCAAATCCCGGTCTGGATGCGTACGGTCCGTCTTGACCGAATCCGGAGATTCGGGTGACCACGAGTTGTGGATTGCGGGCCAACAACACATCCGGTGCGAATCCGAGTCGCTCGAGGGTTCCGGGTCGAAAGTTTTCGACAAGCACGTGGGCTTCATCGAGCAAACTCAAAAATACGATCCGATCCTGGTCATTTTTTAGATCGAGAGCAATCGTTCTCTTGTTTCGGTTGACAAGTTTCCACCACAGCCCAGTGTCATCGCGAGGATCGCGCCATGCCATCGACCGCAACGAATCGCCGGTGCCGGGTATTTCCACCTTGATGACATCGGCTCCGAAATCTGCGAGATAACGCGCACAGTTTGGTCCGGCGAGCACAGTGGAAATGTCGAGGACGCGAAGATTATGTAGTGGTGTCGTCACGAACTCCGGGTTACGGACGAACCAACCCACCATCGACCGCTGAAACGCCACGATGTGTTTGACGTACTTTGCGGTGTGGCCGGTGGAGGATTTGGCCAAAGCAAGTCAAGCGCCGCGGCAATTGCGATCGCCTCCTCGTCGGTGGGTGTTGGCGAAACCTTGTGTTGCATCACGAGACCGTCGTTACAACGGCATGTTGCCGTGCTTGCGCCGCGGCAATTCTTCCCGTTTGGTCTTGAGCATCGAAAGTCCGGCAATCAATTTGATTCGTGATTCCGCTGGATCAATAACGTCGTCCACGTACCCTCGTTCAGCGGCGGCATAGGGGTTCGCATACTTTTCGGTGTATTCGGCGACCAACTGTGCACGTCGGGCCGCAGGATCGGCGGCTTGTTGTAATTCGCGCTTGTAGACGATTTCGACTGCACCTTGTGGCCCCATCACCGCAAGTTCCGCGGTTGGCCAGGCGTAGGCCAGATCGGCGCCGATAGATTTTGAGTTCATCACGACGTAGGCGCCGCCGTATGCCTTACGCGTAATGACCTGAATTCGGGGAACAGTTGCCTCGCAAAAGGCATACAGCAACTTGGCACCGTGGCGAATGATGCCGCCATACTCCTGGTCGACGCCTGGAAGAAAGCCCGGAACATCGACGAAGGTGACGAGTGGAATATTGAAGGCATCACACGTGCGCACAAAACGAGCAGCCTTTTCGCTTGATTCAATGTCGAGGATGCCGGCCAACACCATCGGTTGATTGCCTACAATTCCGACGGATTCACCGTTGAGACGAGCAAATCCGCAGATAATGCTTTTGGCCCAATGGGGAAAGTATTCGAAAAATTCGCCGTTGTCGACTATTTCACTGACGACCTTCTTCATGTCGTACGGTTGGTTTGCAGACTTCGGAAGGATCGATCGAAGTAATTCGCAACGACGAAGTGGATCGTCGGTCGGCTCGACGGTTGGCGCCTGTCCCAAATTATTTTGGGGAAGGAAACTTAGTAAATAGCGCACTTCCTGTAGGCACGAGAGTTCGTCGTTGCAGACGAAAGTCGCCACACCGCTCTTTGACGCATGGCTCATCGCGCCGCCAAGTTCCTCAAGCGTGACATCCTCACCGGTAACCGTCTTGACGACGTCTGGTCCGGTAATAAACATGTGACTCGTTTCGCGAACCATGAAAATAAAATCGGTCATCGCCGGTGAATACACCGCGCCACCCGCACAAGGCCCGAGAATGACCGAAATTTGTGGAATCACCCCCGACGACTGAACGTTGCGGTGAAAGATTCCCCCGTAACTGGCGAGTGAGACGACACCTTCCTGGATCCGGGCGCCGGCGCCATCGTTCAGTCCAATGAGCGGGGCGCCAACTTTTTGAGCAAGATCCATAAGTTTGTGAATTTTCTCTGCAAAGACTTCTCCCAGTGCGCCGCCAAAGACGGTGAAGTCTTGGCTGAACACGAATACTTTGCGATCATCGATCGTTCCCCATCCGGTGATCACGCCGTCTGTGTACGGGCGCTCTTCCAGACCTGAGGCCAAGGCTCGGTGCCTCGCCAATAAGTCGAGTTCATGGAAACTTCCCGGATCAACAAGTGCGTCGATCCGTTCGCGGGCGAGCATCTTGCCCTTTTCATGTTGACGATCGACGGAGCGTGGTGAACCAGCATTAAACGCCTGCTCTTTGCGCTGGCGTAGATCTTCGAGTTTGTCGTCCATTTGGTTGCCACTCACGGCACAGACGCTAGTGCGAGCGGGCAGTTACCCGGCGACGGTGGTTGTCGTCGTATCGGTTGGCGCAGGAGCGACGGTAGTCGTTGTCGTGGTTGTGGCAGTGGCGTCGGTGACGGTGATGGTCGTGCCTAATGGAACCAAATCACCGGTGGTTGTCGTTCCGGTAATTTCGATGGACCACAATCCGGGAACGTTGAACACGAATGTGCCGTCGCCCAATACGATCGCCGCACCACGACGCTTCAACGGTACGTGTATCGAAATCCCCGAGTAGCCGATTGCTTGAGGAATGAGATTGACGGTGAAGTTATTGATTCGCGAAGGCTCCAAGAGTTCAATTCGCATCGCGTTGACACCCGTTGTCGCCGGTGTGATCGAGATAATGACGCTGAACCGATCGTTGCTTAGCTCCTGGCGGAACACATAGGCCACGGTGGGAGCGGGGCTCGTTGCTTTCACCTGTGGCGGGTTCATCGGCACCATCCACGAAGTCAAGGCGAGAGCGAGGATGGCAAAGACAATTTGTACGCTCACCGCCTTGCGTAATCGCCAAGCCATTTTTGCTTTCAGTTCGGTCTCTGGTTCGAGGCGATGAAGAACGAATGATCGCATCATGAGGCCGATCCAGACCATGATCGCGACGACGATAACTTTCAAAATATTGAGTCGACCGTGACCGATGGAGAAAATGTTCTGGCCGTCGAGCAAGTACACCTGCATGATTCCGGAAAATACCGTTACGACAAAGATTGAAATTGAGAGTCTGGCAAACCCGCGGATTGCGTTCAGTAGGTCTTCCTCGCCAGGGTCTGACAACACGGTTCTGGACAGGAGAACGAGTCCACCCAACCACATCGCCATTGCAATTGCATGAATAGAACCAAACACAAATGTAAGCAGCGCGACGTTCTGACCGATGCGAGAAAATCCGAACGTGCAGATCATCGCCACAAGGATCGTGATCGCCGGTACTTGAGTGCTCGGATCAAGCACTCGAACGGGATTCCAAGCGACCCACACCGTAGACAGGACGAGACCGAACCTCACGAGTAGAAGGATCCCGCTAGCGGTGTTTAGCGAGTCGAACCATGAGAATGGACTGAGCGATTCGCTTAATCCCTTTCCCGAAGCACGCATCGCCGAGATTGCGATGATGAAATACATCGTGATCACACTTGCCAGCCAGGTCAGGCGGAAAAACCGCAGAGTGACGCCATAGTCGACGCCTTCCGGCCAGGTCAAGAAAATGAGCATGATCCCACCGAAGATGGAAGCGAGGAAGAAATACTCAGCGATGCGGAGAAGTCCAAGGACGCCGCCCACGCGCGGCCCGCTAAACGTCGAGGGCGGGATCGTTTCACCAATGATTGGCGTTTCACCTTCCGCATTCGTACCGTCGACATTCTCCGGAACAGTGGTTTCGGTGGTGGCAGACGAAGTGAAACTAAATGTGCCGGCACTTTGGTCAGGCAATAGCCAACTGACGGTGCATTGTCCTGCGGGAGGAATTTGAGTCAGTGCGGCCGAAACTGTTCGCGAATCCGTGCCAAGTTGAGGTTGCGCCAACCCGACGAGGGTGCCGTTACACGATAGGGATAATCCCATTGTGGACGCGGTTTCCTGACTCGCCAAGGGGTCTCGGAACACCATTTGAATTTGAGTCGGTGGAACTCCAACAACTTGATTCGGTGCCGGATTGGAAGATACGACAACATTCGAGCCGCCGTTCGAAGCGTGTGCGCCAAGAATTGATCCGAAGGCAAAAGTGCCACCGACACTTAAAATGGCAACAATTCCCTTTAGCCAGCGGTGGGCCGAGGTTCCGCGATCGTTCCCATTCATATGTCATCTAAGACGGTAGTCAATTCACCAACATAATTCGGCGTGGTCGATGGTGCGGTACCCCGTAGGTAGGCTCGCTCGTAATGGCAATTCAATCGCTCTATCGGCGTTACAGACCCCGTCGCTTTTCCGAACTAAAAGGTCAGGAGCACGTGGTCCGCGCACTTCGCAACGCGGTCATAAATGAACGTGAAGGCCAGGCGTATTTGTTTTCAGGGCCTCGAGGTACGGGAAAAACTTCGACCGCTCGGATTTTGGCCAAGGTGCTCAACTGTGAAGCACCTAAGGATGGTGAACCGTGCTGTGTGTGCGACTCCTGTGTTGCAATCGATAACGGACTCAGTTACGACGTCCTCGAGCTTGATGCGGCGAGCAACAACGGTGTTGAAAACATGCGCGATCTGATCGAGCGGTCATCTCTTGGCAATCCGGGCCGACATCGCGTTTTTATCCTCGACGAGGTTCATATGTTGTCAAAGCCTGCCGAGGCCGCATTGCTCAAAACTCTTGAGGAACCGCCGCCACATGTGGTCTTCGTCCTCGCTACGACCGAACCCCAAAAAGTGAGTGAGACCATTCGGAGTCGCACCCAGCATCTGCAATTCCATCTGCTACCAGTCACCGATCTTGAACCACATGTTCGGTGGGTGATTGAAAATGCCGGACTCAAAGTGAGCGAGGATGCAATCGCGCAGGTATTGCAGCAGGCCGGAGGTTCGGCACGCGATGCACTGTCGGCACTGGAACTAGTTGCCGCCGGGGGCGGTGAGGTCGACGAACAAATTTCACTAGATGAATTCATCGAGTCGCTAATCGACCATGATCCCGGTCGTGCGCTTACCGCGGTTGCGTTTGCCGTTCAACGTGGTGCTGATCCGCGTGGGCTCACCGACGACATCGTTCGTCAATTACGTGAGGCGTTCCTTTCCCAGATGGCACCCGAATTGGTCCAACTTCCGGAACAAAATGCAGTCGTCGTCAGTGATCAGGCGCGTCGTCTTGGTACCGGCAGCGTTGTTCACGCCATCGAAGTATTGGGAGACGTACTCATTGAAATGCGCCACACCTCTGATCCCCGTTTGTTGCTCGAAGTTGCACTGGTAAAACTGACCAGCCAGGTGACAAATAATGACACCGGCGCGTTGCTTGCTCGTATTGAACGACTCGAGTCAGGCATCGCCGCGGCCCGCGATGTCACGGGGCCGATTGTCCGACCGGCACCGGTCGACATCGCGACCGGTCGAGCGCAATTAGGCGGCAAGGCACGGTCTTCGGCCACGACTTCATCGGGTGGAATGCCACGACCACAACCGAAAAGTCAATTACCAACCTCGACCATGTCTGGCGGTACAACGGTTTCCTCAGCGCCATCGACACCGGTCAGCGACCGAGATTTGATGGGCAAGTGGGCAGAGGTATTGACGAACCTCAAGCCGCTCATTCGTGCCCTCTACAGCGCAGTGCAACCACGCGATTGCGTCAATGGAGTATTTACCGTAGTCGCGCCTAATCAGGTGCATTCGACCAAAGCGCAGGAACACTTGGCAGTAGTGCAGGATGTCTTGTCTCGCGTTGCCGGGCGCAAAATAACCCTCGCATTCGATGCACCAGCAAATGTGCGAGGCAGATCGCACTCCGAACTGAATGACCATGAGCTTTCCGAGGAGTCCGATGGATCACCAGCATCCTCGACCAACATTGTCGATCGTCTTGCTCAGGTGTTTCCTGGTTCGCAAGTCGTCGACAACGCAAAGTAGAAACAGATGTCGTCGGCGTACACAGCGCCTATGCAGGCACTCATCGATGCACTTGGACGATTGCCGGGATTGGGGCCGAAGTCTGCTCAGCGAATCGCCTTCCACTTACTGAAAACCGACACCCAAGAAGTTGAAAAACTGGCCGCGTCCATCGTCGAAGCAAAAGCGCTTGTTCGATTCTGTGAGCGATGCTTCAACTTTTCCGAAGGAACACTGTGTGCGATCTGCGCCGATGAACGGCGCGACAACACGGTCATTTGCGTGGTTGAAGAATCGCGCGACATCGTGGCCATCGAAAAGACGCACGAGTTCCGAGGGCGCTATCACGTCTTGCTTGGGGCGATGAATCCGCTCGAAGGGATCGGTCCAGACCAACTAAAAGTTCGCGAACTGATCGCGCGCCTTGAACCAGAGGGGGTCACCGAAGTCATCGTTTGCACTAACCCGAATACGGAAGGTGATGTCACGGCCATGTATTTGGCACGATTGCTCAAACCCTTTGGGCTACGAGTGACGCGAATTGCCAGCGGGCTTCCTGTTGGTGGCGATCTGGAGTATGCCGACGAGCTCACGCTTGGTAGGGCACTCGAGGGTCGGCGAGAAATTTCCTCCTAGGGTTACAGCGAGCGGACGATCAAGGCATCGCCTTGTCCGCCGCCGCCACACAACGCGGCCGCACCAATTCCTCCGCCACGACGTTGAAGTTCATAGAGCAAGGTAAGCGCGAGCCGATTGCCACTCATCCCAATCGGATGCCCAAGTGCAATGGCTCCACCGTTGACGTTGACGATGTCGTCGCTTATTCCAAGATCTTGCATCGAGGCGATCCCTACGGCGGCAAAGGCCTCGTTGATTTCAAACAGATTCACATCGCTAAGCGATAAATGTGCTCGCTTGAGCGCGCGTACAATGCTTCCGCTTGGTTGGTGCAACAGCGATGCGTTGTCCGGTCCGGCAACCATTCCGTAACCGACGAATTGACCAAGTGGCTTTACTCTTCGTGACTCGGCGGCTTGTTTTGACATCAACACCAATGCCGATCCAGCGTCGCTCAGTTGGCTCGCATTTCCGGCCGTAATTGTTCCCTCTTTGTCGAAGGCCGGCTTGAGGGACGCGAGCGATTCCATCGTTGTCGAGGCCCTAACTCCTTCGTCCGTGTCGAATATGAGCGGATCACCTTTTCGCTGGGGAATGGTGACCGACACGATTTCTTCCTTCATTCTTCCTTCGGCAATTGCGGCCGCGGCTCGGACATGACTCTTGACGGCAAGGTCATCTTGCTCCTCGCGACTAATTTTTCCGTCTGCATAACGCTCGGTACCGAGTCCCATAAGGCAGGCATCAAAGGCGCACCACAGTCCGTCTTTGAGAATCGCGTCGGCAAGTTCCGTATTTCCATATCGAAAACCGTTCCGTGCGCCCATCGCCAAATAGGGAGCGTTGGTCATGCTCTCCATGCCGCCAGCGACGACAATGTCGGCCTCGCCGCTGCAGATCATTTGATCGGCGAGATAAATCGAGTTCAGACCGGAGAGGCACACCTTGTTTACATTGACGCTTGGCACGTTCATTGGAATTCCCGCATGAGCGGCGGCTTGACGCGATGGAACTTGACCTTGTCCGGCGGTGAGGACCTGACCCATGATCACATGGTCGACTTCATGTGGCTCGACACCGGCGCGCTGCAACGCGGCCGCGATCGCCAGACCGCCGAGCTCGGCGGCGCTAAATGAAGCAAGTGCACCGCTCATTTTGCCGATCGGTGTACGGGCTCCGGCAATAATGTATGAACCTGCCATGGGTAGAGCGTAGAGCCTCACTTTGGCGACTGGAAACCAGGCTTGCGACCAACGCCTGATCGCTCTGTACTGTCTCGATATGGAAAAGATCCTGGAGGCCATCGCGGCGAATGCCGAAACGAAGGCATTTGAATCGCTGACGATACCGAACTCGTACCGCGGGGCCGTGATCCGCAAAGACGAAGCAGAAATGTTTGTCGGTATCAAATCGTCGGAAAAGGATCCGCGCAAGAGCGTGCACGTCGGCGAAGTACGGACCCCGGAAATTGCGCCAGACGAGGCACTGATCGCGGTTATGGCGAGCAGCATCAATTTCAACACCGTGTGGAGCAGCATTTTTGAGCCGATTAGTACGTTTGGTTCGCTTTCCCGTTTGGCACGCGAAAGCGAATGGGCCAAGAGGCACGACCTGCCATATCAGGTGATTGGCAGTGACGCTTCCGGAGTGGTTCTGCGAGTTGGCTCGACGGTGCGCAATTGGAAGCCGGGCGACAAAGTAACCGTGCATTGCAATCATGTTGACGATCAAGATCCAACATCGCACAACGATTCGATGCTGGGAAGTAATCAGCGCATTTGGGGTTACGAAACAAACTTTGGAGGCCTTGCCGAGTTGTCTGTGGTCAAGGCAAATCAATTGATGCCCAAGCCGACCCATCTCTCGTGGGAAGAGTCGGCGGTGAATGCATTGTGCAACAGCACGAGTTATCGAATGTTGGTTTCGCCCAACGGAGCAAAAATGAAGCAAGGCGATGTGGTCCTGATCTGGGGTGCCACCGGTGGACTTGGCGCATATGCCACCCAATATGTTCTCAACGGCGGGGGCATTCCAATTGGCGTTGTCAGTTCTCCGGAGAAGGCAGACATCTTGCGGGAATTGGGATGCGAGGCGATTATCGATCGAACGGCGGCCGGCTACAAATTTTGGAACGATGACAATACGCACAACGAAAGCGAGTGGCGCAGACTCGGCGGCGACATTCGCGGCCTCGTTGGCGAAGATCCAGACATTGTGTTTGAACATCCGGGTCGCTCGACGTTTGGTGCGTCGATGTTTGTGGTCAAAAAAGGTGGAACTGTCACTACGTGTGCGGCCACAAGTGGGTACATGCTGGAGTTCGACAATCGTTTCTTCTGGATGCGGCTGAAAAAGTTGGTGGGATCGCATTTCGCCAACTATCGCGAAGCGTGGGAGGCAAATCGTCTCATTTGCAAGGGCATGATTCAGCCGGCGTTGTCTCAGGTGTTCACACTCGACAACACGGGAGAGGCCGCATATCAGGTTCACCACAATCTGCATGAAGGCAAAATCGGTGTCCTTTGCTTGGCTCCTCGTGAAGGCATGGGAATAGACAATCCGGAACTCCGGGACAAGGTCGGCGAAAAAAAGATTTCGCTGTTTCGTCGATCGAGCAACTGAACTGCGACACTTAGGACCATGTTGCTTACTGAAATCGATCACATCGCCATCGCGGTGCGAGACCTAGACGCGGCCATCGATTACTACGCACGTGCCTTTGGTGCCACCGTTGCTCATCGAGAAAAGGTCGAATTTGATGGTGTGGAGGAGGCGTTGCTCAAAGTTGCGGACAGTTACGTGCAGTTAATTACCCCGTCACGACCGGATTCTCCGGTTGCCAAATCAATCGAGAAACGGGGTGAAGGTTTGCACCATGTCGGCTATCGGGTGGACAACTGTGCAGAGGCGCTCGCCGCAATGATTGCGGCCGGCGCCACTCCGATTGACAAGATTCCTCGGCGAGGAAGCAGAGGAACGACGGTGGCTTTCATTCACCCAAAGGGAAGCTTTGGCACTCTCATCGAACTGGTCGAGGAGTAGTACATCTGTGATTGGTTACATCAGCGCAGCAATAGTTGGTGCGGCGGTGGGGGCGCGACGCGGAAGGTCATCCCGTCGACTCATTGATCGGATTGATTCGGAACGCAACGTCATCGGCGATGTGCGTAACTTCTCTCAAAACCCTGCGTTCGTGCCGGCCATGGCCACGGTTGGGGCGAGTGCCGGAGTCGGTCTATTTTGGCGTTTCGATTTTACATGGGAACTGTTTGCCTTCGCTGTATTGACATCTGCATTGGTATCGCAGAGCATCGTTGACGCGGCAACACATCGGTTGTCTCGTCGAATCACTATAAGCACGGTCGTTCTCGGGGCGCCGTTGTTGGTCATCGCCGCACTTGTTGGCGAAAATCCGGGCCGACTAGCGGTCGCATTTTTCTACGCAGGGTTGCTATTTTTTACATTCCTCTTGCTGTGGGCCGTGAGTCGCGGTGGAATCGGTGGTGGAGACGTCCGACTGGCAATCGTGATGGGCATGTATCTCGGCTGGCTCGGCGCCGCCTATGTCTTGGTCGGCATACTCGTTGCCTCGGTGTTGGGTGGCCTTGCCGCAGTGTTGTTACTCATTAGTCGGCGAGCAAATCGATCCACTCGTCTCGCCTTTGGACCGTATTTGGCGATTGGCACGCTCGTATCGATGATGGTTGGCGACTGGATCGCTCGAGTGTGGCTTGGTATGTAGGTCGAGACCTACGAGTAGTTTCACAGTATGCAAGTACATCTCATTGATGGCACGTATGAGTTGTACCGACAACACTACGGGCAGGCGGTGCATCATCGCGTTCCGCCTCCATTTGCCGGAACCACCGGCGTGTTGTCATCGACGATTCAACTTTTAGCCGACGGGGCAACACACGTTGGTGTTGCCACCGATCACGTCATCGAAAGTTTTCGAAATGAGCTGTATTCGGGTTACAAAACCTCTGAAGGCATGGAAAAGGTGTTGCTCGATCAGATTCCGGTGGTCGAGGATGCCCTCGAAGCACTCGGTGTCGCAGTGTGGCCAATGGTCGAATATGAAGCCGACGATGCACTCAGTTCGGCGGTCGAAGTTGCCAGTGAGGATCGTCGAGTACATAAGGTGATCATTCTTACCCCGGACAAAGATCTTGGTCAGTGCGTAAAGGGCAAGCGCGTCGTACAGCTGGATCGTCGAACGAACACGTTCATCGACGAAGTTGCGCTACGCACAAAGTTCGGTGTCGGACCAGAATCAATTGCTGATTACCTGGCGTTGGTTGGAGACAGCGCCGACGGATTTCCTGGCTTGTCGGGTTGGGGAGCAAAGAGCGCTTCGGCGGTGCTCGCAAAGTACCGCAGTCTCGATCTCATTCCCGACGATCACAATCAATGGGTAAAGGATGGGTTGGTAGTCCGGGGTGCCGAAAAGTTGGCAACCACGCTTCGCGATCATCGTGGAGATGCGGAACTGTTTCGTATTCTCGCAACATTGGTCACCACCGTTCCGGTGGGAACCGTTGATGACTGGAAATGGAACGGCCCGACCGATCGATTCGATGAGGTTGCCACGAGGCTTGGCGCGCCTCAGCTCATCGATCGCCTACGCCGACTGAAGTGACGGCCAGGTGGTCTGCGGCACTCAGATGTTTCCGATGAAGGCTGCTGCCTTCCGGCCCTGACCTGATTCTCGAGCATCC
>JBDTPW010000088.1:0-12050 GCA_039932495.1 Ilumatobacteraceae bacterium | reverse complement strand
CGGAGTCTGCAAGCGTCCGATAGGCGCGTTCGACACCGGTATCAAATGTGACGGTTTGAGTTACGACGGTTGACATGTGTTCTTCTCTCTGGTGAACCAGATCACCGCTTGCCTATGTAGGAATAGGTATATCAGGCTCGGGCGACTACCGGAAAGCGTGGATCGTCAAGCACATCGCCCGGCCGTAAGCCATTGGCATCAAGGGGTGGCGAGGTTCGCCACGGGCGCGTAGCAAAGCGGGCGTCGTCACCGACGTACCGGAAACTCACCGCCCGCCGTCGCTTGACATTGTGTCCGGCGGTTCCCGGAGCGCAATGAAGGGTGCGAAAATGAAATGCAATCGCGTCGCCAGGCTGCACCGGACATGACACGATCGAATTCTTATCCAATTCGTCGGCAGAGGGTAGGTGGACGAAATCGTTGGCGAAATCGACGTATTCGGATTGATCGGCAAATCGGCGCGGGATAAAGCGCTTGTTCCAACGATGGCTGCCAACGATGAAGGAGAGCGCGATCTCCTGTGGAATGGGATCCAACGGAATCCAGACACTGACATTGTCTAATCCATCGATTCCGTAATACGGGTCGTCGTGATGCCATGGGGTAATTTCGGTTGTGTCAGCCTCCTTGACCAGAACATGATCGTGAAAGAATCTCGCTTCTCTAGTTTTCATCAGCGCGACCGCAGCCTCCGGCACAACTCCGGTCGTCGCCACTTGCGCGAATTGGGGAATCCGCTGCCAATTGACGTAATCATCGAAAAATCGACCAGCCGAACCAACTGGTGTGTACTCGTTGGCCCACGGACCAGGCGACGACATATTTTCCTCCACGCCCCGTGCAAGCACCCCCAGTACATCGGTGCTCATCAAATCTCGAAGAACGACAACGCCGTCTCGTTGAAAGTCGTTGACTAGACCAGAATCGATTCTCATCTATCCAGCCGTCGCTTCGAAAAATGAATGCTCGACGCCGATTCGCTTCTCGCGGCGCCACGCAGAAAGAGTGAGTAGAGAAACGACGATCGCAACAGGCACGAGCACGCTCCAAATGATGGGGGACGAGACGTCGCTCGTATTCATAATCGTTCGAGCATTTGTGACGACGACGACTCCGCCGATCAATGTGCCGAAAGGTGCATGCGGCAATCGTCCCGCGAGCAACGCGGCAAATGGAGCCATCAATACTCCGCCAAGGAGTAGTCCGGTGACAACTTTCCAATCAAGATCTGACGTGGCCGATCCGCCGATGAAACCTCCGCTTGCGGCCAGCGCAACTAAGAATTCGGACGCACTTACCGTCCCAATAACTCGACGTGGTTCGACGGTGGTCACCGAGAGCAAAGTTGGAGTTGTGATCGGACCCCAGCCGCCACCGCCGGATGCGTCGACGAAACCGGCAAACGCACCAAGTGGGACGAGTAAGCCCGACGTAGGTTGACCAGCCAAAGTCGGGATCAATCGTTTTCCGAGTCCGAATCGGGCGATAAGTACCAGCCCCAACACGAGAAGAAGCCACGACATCCAGATCTTGGCATCGCTGAGAGAAAAGCGACTAAGCACGGTTGCCCCAAGAGCAGCGCCGAATGCTCCGGGTATTCCAAGTCGTACGACAATTCGCCAATCGACGTTACGGGCGCGCCAATGCGAGGCACCCGAGGCAAACGTTGTACCAAGTTCGGCGAAATGAACCGCAACGCTTGCAGCCAAAGGAGTTGCGCTTAAGGCGACGAGAAGACTGCTCGAGGTGACGCCGAACGCCATGCCCAATGTTCCATCGATGAGTTGAGCGAGCGCTCCGACCAAGGCGAAGACAAGTACCGACATGTGGGTTAGATATTAGGCTCGACAAAATGGCACATGAGCATTTTGACGTAGTCGTAGTCGGCGCCGGCATCTCCGGCATTGGTGCCGGATACTTCCTACGGACAAAAAGCCCAAATCGCACATTCGTCATCTTGGAAGGCCGGCAACAAATTGGCGGCACGTGGGATCTATTTCGCTATCCGGGCGTGCGCTCAGATAGCGACATGCACACCCTTGGGTACTCGTTCAAACCGTGGACGGCGGTCAAATCGATAGCCGAAGGTCCCGCAATTCTCGAATACCTAAACGAAACAGTGAGCGAAAACGGACTCGAACGGCACATTCGATTTGGCCATCATGTAAGCAAAGCGAATTGGTCGAGCGATGATCATCGATGGACCGTGCACGCCCATAGTGACGAAACTGGTCAAGACGTCACGTTTACATGCAGCTTCTTGTTCATGTGCTCCGGTTATTACAGCTACAAGGGTGGCTTCCAGCCAGAGTTCCCTGGCATGAGTCGTTTCAAAGGCCCAGTCGTTCATCCGCAGGAATGGCCAAAGGTTCTCGATTACTTTGGCAAGCGCGTGGTCGTCATTGGGTCTGGCGCCACAGCGATGACACTCGTTCCGGCGATGGCCGCCACAGCAAGTCACGTCACGATTGTGCAACGATCACCAACCTATGTCGTGTCGCGCCCAGACGAAGACCGCGTTGCCAACACGCTGCGGCGGTTCCTGCCGGATTCCATCGCCTATGGCTTGACCCGCTGGAAAAACATCACCAGGCAACAGTTGGTGTATAAGAAGACTCGCACCGATCCGGACAAAGTCCGTCAATTACTGCTCGGAATGGTTCGTCAGGAACTTGGTCCGGACTATGACGTCGAAAAGCATTTCACTCCTTCATACAATCCGTGGGATCAGAGGCTTTGCCTAATACCGAATAGCGACCTGTTCAAGGCAATAAATTCGGGAAGTGTAACGGTCGTAACCGATCAGATTTCCACATTTACCGAAACCGGAATCACCTTGGAATCGGGGGAGCATCTAGAAGCAGACATCATCGTCTCCGCGACGGGTCTGCGACTTGTCACGCTCGGTGAAATGGAATTCGTTGTTGACGGGCAACCCGTAGATTTCTCCAGCGTCTGGACATACAAGGGGTTTGCCTATTCGGACATTCCGAATCTGGCGTCCTCTTTTGGATACATCAATGCATCGTGGACTCTACGGGCAGACCTAACCTGCGAATACGTCTGCCGCTTGCTCAATCACATGTCCAAGACGGGGACAGTTCAATGCGTGCCACGTCTGCGACCCACTGATGCAGGAATGCCCGAACGCGATTGGATCGACGGATTTACGCCAAATTATATGAAGCGCGTGATGCACATGCTTCCCCGTCAAGGTGATAGGGAACCTTGGCTCAATCCGCAGAATTACGGACTCGACAAGAAAATGTTTCGACGTGGTCGGGTGGACGATGGAGTGATGACGTTCAACTAGTAGACGATGATCTACCAGTAATGGCCACGCCCACCAACCGGTCGGCCGGAACGACCGAGCAACATCAGCACCACACCAACGATGAGCAAGATGACGCCCAACGTGTAGAGTATGCCGACATTAAGGATGAGACCTAACAGTAAGAGTATTAATCCAGTAACAATCATGAATTAGATGTACCCCTCTTTGGCGTGGTCCAAACACATTTATTCGGGTCGCGAAATGACTTCGCTAATGCCTTTGACGCGCTTTAGCCGATGGATCTGATTGTTGTGCGGTTCTGGCCAGTCGGAATCTGTGGTGAGCAACGTAACCACGCCATTGCTGACGGTTAGATCTTTAAGCGCCGAATCGCGTCGGAGTACGGGATTGGCCGATACGGCCGCTCGAACTCTGAACTCGGTGGCGAGATCAGGAATTGTTCGTGTCTTTCGTTGATCGAAGGCGAGGCGAAGAAATTTCACCCATCGAACAAGATCGTCGCGGTTGGCCCACGCCGCCGAGGCGACGGCGGCAACCCACAGCGGGCGAATTTTGCGGGCAATTGGTTTTGGGATCATAGGTCACACATATACCCATTCTCAATGCAGTTCAGACGTCACCTATCTGTCGCCGAAGTTCAGCCAGGCTCGAGGCGATTAGGCGACCGACATGAACTTGGCTTGTTCCAATCTGCTCAGCGATTTGCTCCTGACTAAGTTCTTCGAAGAACCGAAGATAAATGATTTTTCGCTGCCGTGGAGGTAGCTGGTCCAAGAGTTCGGCGACCACTTGGCGGTCCAAAACATCATCAAATCGTGGCTCACTTGTCGACGGGGCATCAAATTCGGTGCGATCGATTGAATACGCGCGGTACGCATTGTTGGCCTCCAAAACTCCGATCACCATATCTGCCGACACATTGAGGCGGGTCGCAATTTCTGCCACTCGAGGGGAGCGCCCGAGTGTTTTTGTCAGGTCGTCCCTTGCTGCATTTATCGAGGTGCGCATATCCTTGGTTCGGCGAGGAACGTGAACGCTCCATGTGTAATCACGGAAGTGTCGTCGAAGTTCGCCAATGATTGTTGGCGTGGCAAATGCACCAAAGTGCACGCCCTGGGTCGGATCGAATCGATCAATTGCTTTAAGTAGGCCAACATTTGCCACCTGGACGAGATCATCGAATGGCTCTCCACGGTCCCAGAAACGACGGGCACTGCGCAGCGCGATCCAGTTTGTGCGCAGGGCGATTTCATTACGCAGGGTTTTATCACGAGTTTTGGAGTATTGAACGAGCGACTTGGTGAGCCATTTATCGTCTGCGTCGGACGAGGCCGTATCGGGGTTCATTCGATCGTTTTGTGTGTGACTTCAGCCCATATGTGCGCTTGATTGTCGACATGATCGATGGTATGGCTGTCACAAACTCCGGCCAAGACAGAGCGACACAAAACTAAATCAGGATGTTCAATGTCAAAATTGTCGGCAAAAGATCGTCCACGAAGCTTGAACGAATGATCGTCGGACTCAAATTGCACTTCAACTGGATTACCGCTTCCATGCTCGATCAGCGCAAGAAGTACTTCACTGACAGCGATCTTGATGTCTTCAATTTCGTCGATCGTAAACCCGGCAAGGGAAGCCATGCCACTGGCAGCTAAACGTAAGACTCGTGATAATGAAGGGTCGGGTGGGACGCGGATTTCGACAGGACCAATGAGTCCTAACTCAGTCACGGCTGCTCTCGATAGCAAATTGGTCGGATGTACCCGTAATTTGAAGAAGGCGGGTGACTTCCGGTCCGACCGAACGCAATATAACCGATGACTTTCGTGCCTGTGCTCGACGGCTGGCACCGAGCAAGCTGCGAAGTCCGGACGAATCGATAAAAGACACGTCTCCAAGATCTATTACGACCTGTTGAGTATTTTCCAGCGACAAAATCGCGGCCTCCAAAGTTGGTCCGCCGGCAATGTCTATATCGCCGTGCACGACAATGCTTCCGTCGGCACCGATTTCAACCGTCAGTGAATTGTTGTTTGCCGCTTCCATTGCCCGTTGGCCCCCTGCCTCGACGACATATTCATTAGATTCTGTCAGATAATGAATGATTGAGTCTAGTCAGTCAATAATCGGGGTACTTGTGACCATGACATTCAATTCGCGCTATGCGACAGGTCATATTCAAGCACGACTAGATCACCCGAGTTATCAAGGAGGCAATTACATGAGTGGAAAAACAGACAAGGTCAAGGGAAAATTGAAGCAGGCGGCAGGGGACCTGACCGGTAATCGCAAACTTCGCCGAGAAGGAAAAGTCGATGAATTGGCTGGCAAGGCCAAGGATGGTATCGACAGAGTAGCGAAAAAATTCACTCCCGAGCGAGGGACCGAATAATTAGCAATTAGCAGTAAATCTGATGCAATTCGCGTGCCCAATCCGATTTGTTTCCGGGTTGGGCACTTCAGTTTTCTAGCCGAAGTCTCCGACCTCGAGTGCGAATCCGTCCATCCGAAACATCGGTTATCACATCGTTCATTAGACTTCTGACAATTCCGAGACCACGGCCCGATGTGTGATCGGGTCCGAGAACATTCAAAGTATTTACGGTTTTCAAATTGTCTTCGCTGAGATCACTTCCACCGATCACTCCAATTTCCCACCATTGATGGTCGGAGAATTCGACCACCACGGTTAATCCGGACCCATCGCCATGTTCGATGGCGTTGGCCACAAGCTCACTGACAACTAGCTTAAAGTCAACTATCACGGACGCCGGAACACCGCGCTGACGGAGTATTTCGCCGACAAACTTCCGAGCTGCGCCGGCGCTCTGTGGAACGGCATCAAATATCTGTTGTTCGCGGTCTACGGCGCTGAGATTCATGGCTATATTTTTGTTCCCCCGTGCTAAGTGCCTCAAACATCGGTAGACCTACTATTACTGTGATGTCTAGTCAAAATTCCAAGTCTTGGTGGAGCGAGACCGAATATAAGTTGTCGGGATTGCTCCATATCATTGGGGACTCTCTCGGCGGCGATCTCGCAATGTGGATTCACCTTGATCGTCGTAGCGGTGCGGCCACGCTCGTCGAAATCGTCGATCCGAATCCGCCTGCTCAAGGCATCATTAAACAACTCCGTGTCTGTAACACCCTTCCGACCGAATTATTGGACACATTGGTTGCGCAGGGTGACAAACCTCAATTCTTTCCCGAATTCAGCGGTTTTTCAAACGCAAACGAATCGATTCCCCAACCGTGGTCAGACTACTTCTCCAAGTACCCAATCAGCGGGATGATCATCGTGCCAACAGTGGTTGACAATACTACGAACGGTATTTTGATCACCGCCCGTCGGACAACGACAACGCCTTATTCGTTCGACGATCTTCGCTACGCAGAAACTAGTGCACTTCGGCTGGCCGGTCGATCGGTAAATGACTCTCTCGCCGATCGAAGCGGAACTCCGCGCTATTCGTTGAAGGTAAATTTTGTTGACCCCCGTCGGTGGTTCCGCGTCCGAGAACTCATCGTTGGCGCGGTCCCTCCTGCATTGATCACACTTGTTCTTGGGCCAGTTGCGGGTTCAGAAAAGTTTCGCCCGGCGGCACTGCTGTTACTCGTGTGCGTCGCCGCCGCGATATTCGGAGGACTCCGATCCGCGATCCTTTCCGGTGTGGCCAGTACTGCCTCACTGTGGTGGGCATTTACACCTGTCGAAAATTCGTGGAGTTTCTCAACAAAAAGTGATGCGATTGGTATTGGCATTTTTGTTGTGGCATTGACCGGTGTGATCGTGCTGGTATCGCGACTCGATGCCGTACGCAGCCGGGAAGGTCTGGAACGCCAATTCAGTGATTCATTGCTAGAAGATTCACCAATCGCTATGGCAGTGCTCGATAGAGATTTGAAGTTCAGACGAGTCAACCAACCAATGGCCGAATTGAATGGTCGCTCGCCGTCCGATCATGTCGGATTGAGGCCGGGCGATCTCAGTCCATTGGCAGGACAGATGTACGAGCATCTGTTGCTACGAGTTCGGGATAGCGGACAACCGATTGCTGATCACAAAATGAGAATTTCCTTGCCATACATCGAGTACGAACGCGAGTGGAAATTTAATCTACGACCGTTGCATAATTTGGATTCAAAGGTCGTGGGGATCTGCGTCACGATCGTCGATGTAACCGAAGAAATCGAAATACTTCGCCATTCCGAATATTTGTTTCGCCTTGCCGAGTCACTCTCTACCTCTATCGATGAACAGCAGATTGGATTGGCTATTTGTTCATTTCTCACCGACATATTTCACGGGCGATCGGCGGTCGCATTTAGTCACGATGAGGGGTTAAAAATCGCCGCCTCGACAGGGTTCGGCGGTCACGATGTATCGGGCGGGGACAATTCTGAATACGAAATGTCGCAATTTGCCTCGCTGAGCGATGCGGTAGAGCTGAATCGAGCAATTTTCACGTCGGATTGGGTGGCCTTGCCGCTACGTCGCGACGAAACTGGCGCTGCAATTGGGGCCATGTATGTCGGATGGGTGACAACCCGTCCGTACACAGAAGCTGTGACCGTGCTACTTCGGACCGCATCTTCGATGGCGACTCTTGCCTTGGCCCGAATCGCCGCATCCGAATTGGCTCATCGAGACGAATTCCGTCACTCTCTTGAAGCCATGCTCGACGATGTCGTTATAGCCCGCTCGGTCCGATCTGAAGGTGGGGAGATTAGCGATTTTCGAATCGAGTTTGCCAACAGCAGTAGCTTCGACGGTAGTCGGCGTGACTCCGGAACGATAGTGGGTCGAATGGTCTGCGACGTTTATCCAAACTGGCGAGATTCAGGGATGTTCATTCGACTTCGAGATGTGGTCGAGAGCGGAGTTCCATACCAAGTCCACCGAATGCCCTTTTCTGACTTTCTCCATCTCGATGATTCGGCGGAGCGATTCATGAGCTTGCAGGTCGCCAAACTTGGCGATGGCTATATTGCCGCGTCCCGAGATGTCAGCAATTTGGTAGCGGCGGATAAGGCAGAACTGGCACTCACTTTGCAAAACGAGACCGAGCGCTCGGCCATTCAACTTCTACAGTCGGCCGCCTTGCCCAATTCGTTGCCGAGTTCGTCGAACGTGCGTATTGCGGCGGTTTACGAACCGTCGGATCCGCGCCAGCCCATCGGCGGAGACTGGTATGACGCCTTTACCCTTGATGACAATCGAATCGCACTCGTTATTGCCGATGTTGCAGGTCACGGACGGACTGCGGCCGTGTTTATGGTTCAGGTGCGAAACGTGTTTAGAGCATTAGCCGTCGAACATCTAGAGCCGGGCGAAGTCATGATTCGGGCCAACAACGTAACCACCAAATTAAACGAAGCAAACGGTCCATTTGTGACCTGCTGCTATGCCGTGCTGGATATTCAGTCGAACACGCTCAGATGGGCACAAGCCGGTCACTTCTCACCACTCATCCTTCATCATGACGGCAGGTCGACATATCTCACCGAGCGCTCCGGACCACCTCTAGCCCTGGACCCCTCACGGCATTACGAGTCATCGTCGGCCAAATTGAAGTCTGGAGATCGGGTCATGATGTTTACCGATGGTCTTGTTGAGCGGCGGAGCGAGAGTATCGATGTCGGTTTGTCAAGACTTGCCCAGTTGGCCAAAGATCACGCTTCGCTCCAACCACAAGAATTTGTTCAGGCTCTTGCTGCAACCGTGACCGACCGATTTGACGACTTGGCCCTACTTTGTGTGGAGCTTGTTGGGGCTAATTGATCTGGTTTAAATGAGCCTGTGAGTGGGCATCATAAATGCACCAATCCCTCAAGGAGTCAGAGCATGGCCATAAACGAAAATCCTCAATACACTCGCGACGAAAGTACCGATCCAGTTCAACGCGAAACAGTTCAAACAACCACCAGTACTAGGTTTGCGCCCGATTCGGTGACCACCGGACTTATCGGACTGGTGATGGTAGTCATTGGGCTAATCGCCATAATTCGAGGCGGTTTTGACGGTCCTATGTCGGAACCAGTTGTCCGGGTGCTTGGTTTTACCTACACCACGACACTTGGTTTAATCGAGGTTGGAATCGGACTATGTCTGTTGCTTAGCGCAGCGGCGCGTTCACGAAGTGCCGAAGTATTCTTCGGGGCCGTCCTTGGGATTGCCGGATTCGTCGGCGCCGTACAGACGGATTCGTTTCACAAGTCGCTAGCCCTCGAGTCCGGAATGGCTTGGCTCGCGGTAGTTGCTGGATTCGTCATTGTCGCCAGCGCGTTGCTGTTACCACGCTTCGCCAAAAATTCAACCACCATTACTCAGAACTGAGAGGGGAACCAGCCATGGCAATACCAGGACTACTTGTAGTGATACTTGTTGTAGTCGTCGTAGTGGTATTAATGCGCCGATAATAAGTTCGCGGTTCAAGACCGTCGCTTCTAATCACACCATGGAACTTCGGTCGATCGAATCCACACCATCGCAGTGCGGCCCCCATCGCACTGCGATGTTGCGTGAAGGGGCGTCGTGGGTAGAAAGTATTTATGACTGATCAATACACACTTCCAAAACTTCCGTACGGTTATGACGCACTCGAACCATGGTGCCCGTCGGAGACTTTGCACCTTCATCACGCCAAGCACCATGCCGCATATGTCGCCGGGGCAAATGAATCGTCGAAAGCAATTGAGACGATTGACCCGGCCGATGCTTACCAAATGGCTGGCGCCCAGGCAGCGCTTACATTCAACCTCGGCGGTCATGTCTTGCACTCACTGTTCTGGCCAAATCTGTCACCAGACAAGATGACACCAACTGGCGGATTGGCAAAACAGATCACTACCGATTTTGGCTCCAAGACAAGGTTTCACGACCTGCTCACCGCCACGAGCATGGGAGTACAGGGATCCGGCTGGGGTGTTTTGCTTTATGACACAGTGAGTCGTAGGTTGCGAACAGCCGCACTCCACGATCACCAACATGACTTAGTCGCTGCTACAGAGCTGTTGGCGGTGATCGACGTTTGGGAACACGCGTATTACTTGACAAATCACAATGACCGTGCGGCTTGGGTTAAATCGGTGATCGATCATCTTGATTGGGAGGTGATCGCCGAGCGTTACGCTCTGGCCAGCCAGGAACTAAGTCCGACCGCATAACAACAATCCAAAGGAGATTCCGATGTCCAACGAAGGTCTACATGCCCCCCGCGAACGTCTAACTAAGGAAACAATTTCGACTCATCAAGCGATCGTGTCACTGATGGAGGAACTTGAGGCGATGGACTGGTATCGCCAGCGAGCCGACGACTGTGACGACGCCAAGCTGAAGAAGATACTCATTCACAACATGAACGATGAGATGGAGCACGCCGCGATGCTCGTGGAATGGTTGCGTAGCAATGTTGCCGAGTTCGCCATCCAATTGGAGAAATTCACTGGAGCAAAGGGCGGGAAGGCCTAACCGAAATACGAGATTTGAACAATCGTCGGCCATACGAATCGACAAATAGAGCTACACCGAGCAAGATGATTGCCGCGATTCCGTCGAGCCACCAGTGATTACCCGTTGCTGAGACAGCGATCATCGTCAGCACCAGATGTAGGAGGAACAGCCACCGCCAGCGACTTGTCCCAGCGGCGACGATACCGAACGAGACGACTGCCGCCCAACCCACATGAATTGAAGGCATGGCGGCAAATTGATCAGAAACGCCGGTGCCAACAGGTCCATAAACCGACATTCCAAAGCGACTTGCAAGGTCGATGTAGCCGAGTTCGGGAAAGAATCGAGGAGGCGCTACTCGGATAAACCGAATTACCAGGCAAAATGCAGTGAGTATGACCAATCCGTTTCGCCAATGCGGGTACGCATCACGGTGACGGATGTATATCCAAAAGAGGAACAAGACCAAACCCGGAACATGAGCAATGGCGTAGTAGTAATTCGTCAGCCTGGCCAGCCATTCGTGATCGAGAACAAAATGTTGTAGCGACAACTCCGAGGGAAAGTGGAGATTGTGCTGAAACTGATTAATTTGACGGCCCCGCTCGATGGCTCCGCTCGGTTTATCAAGCGGCAGTACCCGAGCCAAACGCCAAATGGTGTACAGCAGTTCCAGCAGAGTGAGTTCGGTGGCAGCGGAACCCACTGCGCTGAGGAATCGAGTGCGAGGATTTCGTCGTGCATATAGGGCAATACCGCCGGTGACAGTGGCTGAAATGGCGGCCTGATCCCACGTCACCCACCTCATCGTCGATTAATTCTGGCAAAGTTTAGGGAACTGGTGCCACCACGGCCTGAGCCACTTCCGTCGGCGCTCCAAAGTGGAGGAATCGACCACCGAATGCGAGCGAACACACAGCAAACCATGACCAACCCAACAATAAACCAGCAACATTGTCGGTTACCCAATGCACGCCAAGAAGAACGCGGGTGCCGGCGATCACAATGGCGAACGAGACAGCCAATCCTGCGCCAATGGCTCGCGCATTGATCGATCGTCGCATTCCAAAGAGTAAAGCGAAGGCGGAATATGTAGCCGCCGCCGCAGTTGCGTGACCCGAAGGAAACGAGGTGCCAGAGAATCCGGTGAGTTGGTCAAGGGCGGGGCGAGCTCGGTCGACGAGAAACTTGATCGAATTGGATAACAGAAATTGCCCGCCGATCACAAGGAACAGGAATGCCCACACCGATCGACTTCGTACTCTCAGCGATTCCATCACGCCGACTCCGATGGAC
>JBDTPW010000087.1:0-13349 GCA_039932495.1 Ilumatobacteraceae bacterium | reverse complement strand
TTGCCGGTTTGCCCGTGACAATGTCGACCTTAAAAGAGGGCAAGCGCCTTGCGTTGGCGAACAAGGAGAGTTTGATTGCCGCCGGGCCAATTGTTCGGCCGCTGCGGGTCAGGCCAGGCGCAGTCATCATCCCTGTCGATAGCGAACACTGTGCGATACATCAGTGCTTGCGCTCATCAATCGACGAGATTAAGGAAGTTCGTCGATTGGTGCTAACCGCGAGCGGCGGTCCGTTTCGTGGTCGCACGGCCGAGTCGCTGGAAAACGTGACGGTAAGCGAAGCGCTGAAACATCCGACATGGTCGATGGGGCCAAAGATCACCGTCGATTCATCGACGCTTATGAACAAGGGACTCGAAGTCATCGAGGCACACGAACTATTCGGTGTCGCTTACGAAAATATTGATGTCGTTGTCCATCCGCAGTCGGTCATCCATTCGATGGTCGAATTCAGCGACGGCGCGACTATTGCACAACTATCGATGCCAGACATGCGTCTTCCGATTGCATATGCACTCGGGTACCCACACCGTTCCTCAATTCCGGTAGGAGACGTCGATTGGTCGAAATTGACGACACTCAACTTTGAAATACCGGACAAGGCAATCTTTCGGTGCTTGGCAATTGCGTATCAGGTTGGGCAAATTGGAGGAACCGCTCCGGCGTGGATGAGCGCCGCCAATGAAATCGCAGTCGAAGCATTTCTTGCCGAGAAGATTCCGTGGATGCGGATTCCGGACATCATCGAGACAACAATGCAACACCATGATGCTGTAGTGCCTACAACCATTGACGAGATTTTGGATGCCGACAGTTCGGCGCGTCGTTATGCTGGAGAGGCACTAACGCTATGAATTCCTTCTACAACAAGTTCCGTCGCGAAATAGCTGCCGGTGGCGACGCGTCCAACGAAGCAAATCAAAAGAATGCACAAGGCACCACAATTCTCGGCGGAGCAATTCTCCTTGCGCTGATGGCGTACCTGGGTTTTCGGAATATTTGGACACTCCTATTTGTCATCGGAATTCTCGTGTCCGTGTTTCTCCATGAAATGGGGCATTTCATGACGGCCAAGTGGACAGGCATGAAGGTCACCCAGTTTTACATGGGATTTGGGCCAAAGATTTGGAGCACCGTTCGCAATGGCGTTGAATTTGGTCTTCGGTTGCTTCCACTCGGCGCATATGTCCGCATTGTGGGGATGAACAATCTCGATGATTGCGACCCCGCTGATGAATCCCGTTCGTATCGGGCTCAGTCGTATCCAAAACGAATGTTGGTCATCACGGCGGGCTCCGTCATGCATTTGTTGATCGCCCTTTCGCTACTTTTTGGTGTGTACGCGCTCGCCGGTCGCTATGCGGAATCCGGATCTGTCAAAGTCATAGATGCGCCGGTGGCTGATTCTCCTGCGCAATCGGCTGGCATTCGCGTCGACGACATTGTCGAGTCATTTGACGGTAAAGCCGTCAACACTCGTACAGATCTGGTCGATGCGATCATTTCGCACCGACCGGGAGATGTCGTCGACGTCGTTGTCTCACGAGACGATCAATTGGTAGTTCTCACCGCAACCTTGGCGGCCAATCCTGCGGATAATTCGATCGCCTACCTAGGCGTGAGCAGTTGGTCTAGAGACTATGTGCAACTGAATCCATTCCGAGCAATTCGTTATTCGGTAACTGACTCACTCACCACCGCAAGACTTTCGATTCGCGGAGTATTTACGATTTTGAACCCGAGAAATATTGTCCACAATGTGACTGCACCGGTTGCCGATCCATCCACAAGACCGAGCACTGTTGTCGGGGTCAGTCAGTTGGGCGGCGAGATTGGAAGGCAGGAGGGCTTCAAGGGCATTCTCATGTTGTTGGCCGGCGTCAACGTGTTCATCGGTATCTTCAACATGTTTCCGCTCCTGCCTTTCGATGGCGGGCACGCGGCAATCGCTACCTATGAACGAATCCGCTCCCGCGGCACTCGGGTCTATCGGGCCGACGTGGCCAAGATGGTGCCAATTGCAACGGCCGTTGTTGGGTTGCTGTTACTGATGATGTTTGCCGGCCTATATCTCGACCTCACTCAACCGCTTGGCTAGGTAGTGCTGGCACACTTACGGCGATGAACCAATACAAACGGCGGGTGACCAACCGAATTGAAGTTGGCAGCGTCGGCGTTGGTGGTGATGCACCGATAAGCGTGCAATCAATGACGATTACCAAGACCGCCGACGTGGAAGGCACATTGCAGCAAATTTATGCACTGGCCGCCGCGGGGTGCGACATCGTGCGCTGCACGTGTAACGAATCGGAAGCCGCGGAAGGCCTTGCCCAGATCGTTCCGCGCTCGCCGGTGCCAATCATCGCCGACATTCATCATCAGTACAAGATGGCTTTGGCCGCACTCGAGGCAGGAGTTCACGGCTTGCGTCTCAATCCTGGAAACATTCGTCGTCCGGAGCACATCAAGGCAGTCGCCACCGAAGCGCGCGATCGCAATGTGTCAATTCGAATCGGCGTCAATGGTGGTTCGTTGGATCCGTCTTTATATGAGAAACATGGTGGACTCACCGCCGAGGCGATGGTTGAGTCCGCATTGCAGGAAATTCGTTATTTCGAAGAGGTCGACTTCTCGCTGATCAAGATTTCGGTGAAGGCCTCAAATGTTCCACTCATGGTCGAGGCATATCGACAACTAAGTGAGGTCACTCGTCACCCTCTGCACCTTGGCGTAACAGAGGCCGGCCCGCTTCCTGGTGGATTGATCAAGGCAACTGCCGGAATCTCAACTCTTCTGTTGGAGGGAATCGGCGACACGATCCGCTACAGCCTCACCGCAGACCCCGTCGAGGAGGCGCGCGCAGGTCGGTTGCTACTCGAGTCGCTTGGCCTTCGTCAGCGCAAAAACGTTGATCTCATTGCCTGTCCAAGTTGCGGTCGCGCCGAAATTGATGTCATCGATGTGGCTAACAGGGCTCAGCAGGCATTTGCCGACAAAAAGATTCCATTGCAGATTGCGGTCATGGGCTGCGTGGTTAACGGACCTGGCGAGGCCCGCGAAGCAGATCTTGGAATCGCCGCCGGAAACAAGCGCGGTCACCTCTTTGTCAAGGGCCGCAATGTTGCGGTCGTCCCAGAATCAGAAATGGTCGAGGCTCTTGTGGAGTGGGCAACATATATTAACGAGCACGGAATGGACGCGGCGATTGCCCGGGTCGATACCGCTCTCGCCGAGCGCGAAGCAACGAAGGACCGCAATGCCTTGCTCCGATCGCAGGGCGATGACGTTAATCACGCACAGGATCGCATTGTAGAAATCCGAAAGAAAGTCGCGGGCAACTAACCAGCTACTGTCGTCGTCGTTTCCGGCGCGGTCGTCTCTGGAACCGTTGTATCCGGAACTGTGACTGGGGGATTGAGAGTCGCCCACAGCGATTGCGCCGACTGGACGTACACCTTGGCCAGTTCTCTGTATCCACGTGGTTGCAGATGAAGTTTGTCGAAGGCAAACCAATTTGGATGTGCGGCTAGCGCTGTTGCCCAATCGACAACCTGCACATTTGGAAACTCGGCCGCAATTCGAAGTAGAACCCGGTTGAACATTGCCGAGCGTTGCGGATAATAAGAGACATCCTTACGCAACACATTTATCCACACAACGGGTACGTCGCCAATGAGGGTTAACAGTTCGCGAATTTCGGCGGCGAAAAATGCCGGTTTGGAGGACTGTTGTAGGTCGTTGCTTCCGAGTGCGACAAGCACAGCGTTGGGACGCAATCCATTAGCGATCAATTGCTTGTACGTCTTGACGCCATTTCGACTAGTTCGCGCCGGGCCGCTGATGTTGCGGGCAAATTCCGCATTTACTTGCACGTTGTCAAAAGTGCCGAGGGCCTGGAGCTTGGGCACAACATTGCCAAATCCTGGGTAAGCAGTGCCGTAGGCGAGACTGTCGCCGAGTACGAGGAGCATGCCGCCAGTTGCGTGACTGGCCGACGGATGCGTGTCAATTACGAAAATTGAGACGACCGCGGCAAGACACATTCCTGCCGCGACGAACCTGAACCGTCGTTTCACTTCGTGCCCCAGGTTCGAAATACGGTTGCTGGTCCAGTTAACCGAACTTCTTCACCTTTGCTCAGCACGGCGGCCTGTCCGCGACTGACTATTCCAGCGTCACCGCTCGTGCACAACAGGATTTCGGCATCGTGATTTGCGGTAACGGAATAGCTTTCACGCACATCAATCCGCTGCATACCAAAGGCTGAAGTGGGAACTTCATACTGCACACAGGACAGATCAATCGTGGTTGGACGACAAAATGAAGGGGGAGATGGGGACAAATTGGCAACCTTTAGAAATTCGTTGATATCGACATGCTTCTTTGTGAACGCTGCACGTATCACGTTGTCTGATGACGACATCACCTCAACCGCCGTGCCGTGTAGGTACGCGTGAACATTACCTGCGTCCAAAAACAAAGACTCGTCAGGGACGAGTTGCACATAATTCATCAACAGCGCAACAAGAATTCCGCCACTCTCCGGGTATGCAGTAGCCATTCGCAGTACCCAATCTGGCAAATTGTGGGGAAGTTCAAGACCTTTTGTGCGCAATGCCCATTCAACGCACTTGTCAAGACCATCTGCAACTAAATGCTCACCAAGCTCATCCCAGCCGTTTTCTGTGCACAGGCGAATCGATTCGTCTAGTGGTCTAAATCCACATAGCGCATCAAAGTTGGTGAGTGCACAGAGCAGTTCTGGCTTAGCCGAGGCATCGCGATAGATACGATTCGCAGTGAGGACTGGTACACCCGCGTTGTTTTCGCGCTCGAACCCAGCGCGAGCCTGTTCGAGCGTCGGGTGTGTTTGCAGCGAAAGCGGTTCGGCAGCGGCGATGACTTTGACTAGAAATGAAAGGTCACCGGCTACGTCCGCAAGCGGGCGCGATTCGCCCTGAATGCGCACCTTCGATGGGCCAGCGAGGTGAGTACCGAACCACAATTCGGCCCACGGCTTGTCGTCCGTAGGTAAACCGAGCAACTCAGGGAGTGTGTGCCGATCTCCCCATTCGTAATGTTGAACCACGCCGCTTATCAACGATGTCACGACGAAACCTAGCGATTAGTTACATAGGCATCGACTATGGACGCCGCGGCATTGGCAATTTCAATTTCAGCCGTGGTGCCAAGAATGCGATCGCGAACTTCAAATACGCCATTGGCCACACCGCGCCCGGCAATAACTATGCACGGGATACCGACCAACTCAGCATCCTTGAACTTCACGCCGGGAGATACACCGGTTCGGTCATCGAGAAGAACTTGCAATCCAGATTCATCAAGTTGTGAACCAAGTTTATTCGCAGCAAAGGCGGTGCCGTCGTCACCCTTGCCGGCGATCACGATGTGAACATCAAAAGGCGCCACCGCATGAGGCCAGCAAAGACCCAAGTCGTCATGCGTCGCCTCTGCGATTGCGGCAACAGCTCGTGAAACGCCAATTCCATACGATCCCATCGTCACAACTTGTTGCTTGCCGTTCTTGTCCAGCACGTTAAGACCAAGAACTTCGGCGTACTTCTTGCCAAGTTGGAAGACGTGACCGATTTCGATTCCTCGTTTGATGATTAGCGACCCACCACACAGTGGGCACGGGTCGTCGTCGCGCACTTCAGCTACGTCGATGAACCCATCGGCTGCGAAGTCACGTCCGTGCACGAGGTTCATCACGTGGTGACCTTCCTTGTCGGCCCCCGTGATCCACGCACTACCAATTCCAACTCTTGGGTCGAGCAGAAATCGAATGCCTGACTTATTCGACTGTCCGAGGGATCCTGGCCCGATATAGCCCTTGACCAACGCAGAGTTGGAAGCAAAGTGGCTGTCGTCAAATGGCTCAACCTCGACGGGAGCAAGTTGGGCTTCAAGTCGTTTCATGTCCACATCGCGATCACCGGGGATTCCGATCGCCAAAGGCTCGATTCGGCCGTCGGGATGGCGAAGATTGACGAGCACATTTTTCAACGTGTCACCGGCCGTCCATTGACGCGCCTGATGCTTCAGGTCTTGTCTCCCGTTGAAGAGGTCGACGAGCGTTTGGATCGTTGGCGTGCTTGGAGTGTCGACGACTTTGGCCGCGGCAACTGAAGACGAGTCAACGTCGGCTGTGGCTCCAATTCGCACTGCCTCGGTATTTGCCGAGTAATCACAATTGGTACAGCGGACGAATGTGTCTTCGCCGTTTTCGCAAGGGAAAAGAAATTCCTCCGACTTCGAGCCGCCCATCGCCCCCGACATTGCCGAGACGATGACAAATGGAAGACCGAGGCATTCGAATATTTTGATGTAGGCGTCGCGGTGGGCGTCGTAACTTCGTTGAAGACCTTCGTCATCAATGTCGAAACTGTATGAATCCTTCATCACGAATTCGCGGCCGCGTAGTAATCCACCACGAGGGCGAGCTTCATCGCGAAATTTGGTCTGAATCTGGTACAGCCACAGCGGCAGATCCTTGTAACTGCTGTACAAGTCCTTGACCAGCAAGGTGAACATCTCTTCGTGGGTCGGACCAAGCAGATAATCAACCTTGCGCCGATCCTGTAGTCGAAACAGGTTGTCGCCGTAATCAGTCCATCGACCAGATGCTTCGTATGGCTCTCGCGGTAAAAGTGACGGAAAGTGGACTTCCTGAGCGCCAATCGAGTTCATTCCTTGGCGAATGATGTTCTCCACTCGCTGGAAGGTTCGCCAGCCGAGAGGAAGCCACGTATAGGCGCCGGGCGCGGCGCGGCGAATGTATCCGGCGCGCACCAAAAGTCTGTGACTTGGCACCTCGGCGTCAACCGGATTTTCGCGCAATGTGCGCAGGAAAACCGAAGACATTCGATGGATCACGCTGGCCTCATTACTGCGGTGGATATAGAGTTCGAGCCGATGTGAACCTTAGTTGGTGCGGTTATGATGATGGAGTCCTTTGAAGTTCGTCGAACCGGAGGCGTGGGTTTCGACCCACGCTTTTTGTTCTTTATAGGGCCCGTTTTGCGAGGCAAACGGGCAGGAAGAGAGGAGGTGGAGCTATGTCCGAGAGCCAAAGTCACAATCCAGTTATCGAACGTGTCCATCGCCTTGTCGCTCCAATTGTGGCCGATCTTGGCCTAGAACTGTACGACCTCGAATTTGTTGGTGGGGTTCTCAAAATCGTCGTAGATACGCCGTTCCCCAGCGAGCAAAGCGTCAATCTCGACTCCATCGCCCTGATTACCCGCCTCGTGTCGCGCGAATTTGATCACTCCGATCCGATGCCCGGTCGGTACACGCTCGAAGTGACCAGTCCTGGTCTCGAGCGCACACTTCGAGTTCCCAAGCACTTTCGCCGCGAAGTCGGAAAAATTGTCGCTTTACGTCTGCATCAAGCAATCGATGGTGCGCGCAGAATCCAGGGAGTCATCGTCAAATCGGATGAATCAACGGTGACGGTGCGAATCGACGATCCGCTTCAAACCGACGTCGTTGTGCCTTTTCAGAATATTGATCGAGCCAAAACAGTTTTCGAATGGGGTCCAACCCCAAAACAGTCCATTAAGGGATCGCGGCGTCGCAACTCGGAGGTCAATGCATCATGAGCAATCTAGATATGTCAGAAGCAATTCGCATGCTCGCCGGAGACCGAGGTATCTCGGTCGATTCACTCTTACAAGTTTTAGTTGAAGCCCTGGCCACTGCATACAAAAAGCGACCGAATGCTGCCGAAGAGGTCATCGTCGGAATTAATCCAGAAAACATGGACATTACGTTCACTGCGTACGACGTCGATGACGACGGAAACTGGATTAACGAACGCGACGACACGCCGAAAAAAGATGAACTCGGTCGCATCGCCGCTCAGACTTTCCGTCAGGTGATGAGCCAGCGCATCCGTGAGGTAGAACGAGATCGCAAGTTTGAGGAGTATGCAAACCGGGAAGGCGACATTGTCTCCGGAATCGTGCAGAAGACAGATACGAAATACACCTTGCTCGATCTTGGTCGCGTCGAGGCGTTACTTCCTCAGGCCGAACAGGTTCAGGGCGAAACACGAGAACCAAATGCTCGGCTCAAGGCGTACATCGTCGAGGTTCGCAAGACTCCTAAGGGCCCGCAGATTGTGGTCAGTCGTACTCATCCCGGTTTGATCAAGCGATTGTTCGAATTGGAAGTTCCGGAAATCGCCGACGGTGTTGTCGAGTTGAAGGCGTGTGCTCGCGAACCGGGTCAGCGAACAAAGATCGCGGTTTGGTCCAACGACCACAACGTCGATCCAGTCGGGGCATGCGTAGGTGCTCGCGGCGGTCGCGTGCGAATGGTCGTGACCGAACTCCGAGGCGAAAAGGTCGACATCATTCCATTTAGCGATGACCTGCCGGACTTCATTGCCAAGGCAATGTCGCCGGCAAAAGTAACTGAAGTTCGCTTAAGCGAAGACCGAACCCAGGCCGATGTCATCGTTCCGGACTTTCAGTTGTCGCTGGCAATTGGAAAAATGGGAGTGAACGCCAACTTGGCGGCTCGGCTAACAGGTGTGCGTCTTGATGTGAAGAGCGAAACACAGGCCGCCGAGGACAGTTCCGGAGTTTCGTCGCTCGTCACGGCTGCCGAACCTACGAGCGGTTTTGCCGAAGGTGAATGGGTGACCAATCCAGATAGTGGCTCGATGGAATGGCACGCCGCAGATGGATCCGTCGTCAGCCAGGAACAATGGGCGGCCAATTCTGAGTCGTCACAGCCAACAAGCGAAGCGGCAGGCTGACCTTTTGGCCAAGATCTTGCGCGTTCATGAGCTAGCCAAAGAGCTCGGCATGACTAATCAAGAGACGCTTGATCTGTGCAACAAGTTAGGTATCGGGGTCAAGACTCAGTCCTCGACAATCATCGAGCAGCAAGCCGATCGCGTACGCGCGCGCGCCAAACGAGATGGTTTGATCCGCGCCGAACAGCCCGCCGAAGCAAAGCCAACAAAAAAGGCGGTGGCGAAGAAATCTGACTCGGCGAAGGTTGCGCAGAAGCCTGCGGCCAAGAAAGCACCGGCAAAGAAAGCGCCGGCGAAGAAAGCGGTCGCCATGGAAGAAGTGGTGGCCAAGCCGGTCGTTGCCGAGGCTCCGGTTGTTTCAACTGCGCAGCCAATTCGATCGGCATCGCCAAGCACGCCACGCGTTGAGCGTCCAGTTCAAGCCCCGACTACTCCAGTTCGCCCTGCTCCGCCCGCACGACCCGTCGTATCACCAACGACGCCGTCACGAGTTGGCCCAACGCCGTCGGCAACCCCGACGAGCGGACGAGCAATTCCGCCACCGCCAGGGGGTGGGCGCAAGATTCCACCGCCGCCCGGTAGCGCGGTTCGTCGACCATCCGAAAGCGGAACGTCGCGCCCGCTAGTCAATCGAACTCCAAGTCGTCCCACTGGTGGGACAAACGCGCGCACCGGACGAATTCCGGCCTCGGCCCTTGGTCGTGGGCCGGTGGGCACGGGAGGTCCGCTACGCCCGTCAAGTCCAGGTGCAAACCGCGGCGCGCCAAGTGGAACTCGCACAGGTGCCGGCGGCCCAAGTCGTGGATCAGGTTTTGCCGGTCCAGGTAGAGGTGGCCCAGGCGGCGTAGGCAGAGGAGCACCCGGCGGCCCTGGTCGCGGTGGCCCTGGCGGCGCAGGCAGAGGAGGCCCAGGCGGTCCAGGCGGTCGCGGAACCGGGCAACGTCGTGCGCCACGAAAGAAGTCACGCGCAAGACGGCGACAAGATTTTGAAGAGATGTTGCCGCAAGCACTGACAACATACACATCTAGTACCGCGGCGGTTCCGGAAGGAATTGTCGTCATCGAACGCGGATCATCGGCCCAAGAGTTCGCCCCAAAGTTGAATCGCACGTCGGCAGACGTCGTTCGCTTCCTCTTGGAACACGGCGAAATGGTCACCGCAACGGTGACCCTTGCGGACGAGCAAATGGAGCTCTTCGCCTTAGAGATTGGCGCCGAAATTCTGCTTGTCGATCCAGGTCAGCAAGAAGAAATGGAACTTCAGGCACTGTTCGATGACAGCGATGATGACGACCCGGAACTCCAGCAAATCCGACCGCCCGTGATCACGGTCATGGGTCACGTTGACCATGGCAAAACCACATTGTTGGATCGAATCCGCTCAACAAGTGTCGTCAGCGGCGAGGCCGGCGGAATAACTCAACACATCGGTGCCTACCAAGTAACAAAAGACGACAAACTGATTACGTTTATCGATACGCCGGGTCACGCGGCATTCACAAAGATGCGAGCCCGAGGCGCCCAGGTCACCGACATCGTTGTATTGGTGGTGGCGGCCGACGACGGAATCATGCCCCAGACTCTCGAGGCAATTAGTCATGCCCGCGCCGCAGATGTTCCGATCGTCGTGGCCCTGAACAAGATCGATAAGTCCAACGCCGATGTACAGCGCGTGATGTCTCAACTTGCCGAACAGCAACTCACTCCCGAATCGTGGGGCGGCGACACGATCGTTGTCGAGATGTCTGCACAGAGTGGTATCGGCGTCGATGATCTTCTTGAGCAACTTGCGGTGCTATCCGAAGTTGGCGAACTCACTGCCAACCCAACTGGCCGGGCCAAGGGGATCGTGCTTGAGGCCCAGCTCGACATCGGCCGCGGCCCAGTTGCCACGGTGCTTGTGGACAAAGGAACTCTGCGAGTCGGCGACCCAATGGTCGCGGGTGCTGCCTGGGGCAAGGTGCGCGCGTTGATCAACGATCGCGGCGAGCAGATCAAAGAAGCCGCGCCCTCGACTCCTGTTCAAGTTCTCGGATTATCAGCAGTTCCCGCTGCCGGCGACGAATTCCGTTCTGCGCCGAATGAAAAAACGGCTCGCACGGTGGCTGAATCTCGTGAACAGCGGTTCCGAACGCTCAACCAACGCGGAGACGCCAGGGTCCAACGTGGCGTAAAACTCGAAGACATCTTCACTCAAATTCAGGCCGGCGAGGTGGCAACATTGAACGTCATCGTCAAGGCCGACGTCCACGGCTCGCTCGAAGCGGTGACCGAAAGCCTGCGCAAACTTGAGCGTGACGATGTGCGCGCGGCATTCGTTCATCGTGCGGTTGGCGCAATCACGGAAAATGACATCACATTGGCGGCTGCCACAAATGCCACACTGATTGGCTTTAACGTTCGACCGGATCGCAAGATTCGCGAGTTGGCAGAGGCCGAGGGCGTAGAAATTCGGACATACGAAATCATCTACAAACTCATCGAAGACATTGAAAAGGCTATGAAAGGCATGCTCAAGCCGGAATTCGAAGAGATTGTCACCGGTGAGGCCGAAGTTCGAGAACTCTTCCGCGCGCCAAAAGTCGGTGCCATCGCCGGTTGCTTCGTTCGCTCTGGTGTTATTACCCGAGGTTCAAAGGTTCGCTTCCTCCGGGACGGAACGATTATTTGGAAGGGAACAATTTCTTCGTTGCGCCGGTTCAAGGAAGATGCGCGCGAGGTTCGTGAAGGTTTCGAGTGTGGAATCGGACTTTCGGACTTCCAAGATCTCAAACAAGGCGATGTGATAGAGACCTACGACCTACGCGAGATTTCGCGCGAGTGACATGAAAGTCGTCTATTCGTCGACACACCTGCTGCACAATCCACAGTTTGAGATCGAGAAGTCCACGACACACTCGCCCTTTGAGCACTCGGGTCGGGGCGAGGCCATTCGCCAGGTGCTCGAGGCAGATAAAACGATGGACATTGTGTCGCCGTCAGAATGGGGGACCGCTCCAATTGATGCAGTGCACAATCCTGGATTGTCTCGTTTCCTATCGACTGCATGGTCCGACTATCAGAAGGTCATGGGCCCGTCGCGCGAAGTAGTTCCAGATTTCTTTTACCGAAATTCCTTGCGCGAAGGAATGCGCCAGGGGGTTGAACCTGACGCGATCAACGGAAAACTTGGTTGGTGGTGTTTTGAGACCACGACGCCTCTCACCGAAGGAACGTATACGGCGGCTCGCGGTGCGGTGAACACGGCGCTCAGCGCAACAGACCTGGTGTTAAACGGGGAACACACTTCGTATGGTCTGTGTCGACCTCCCGGTCATCATGCGACTTCGGATTTATACGGCGGTTACTGCTTCTTTAATAATGCGGCAATCGCCGCCCATCATGTGGCAACCACCACCACATCGAAAGTCACAATTTTGGATGTGGACTACCACCACGGAAATGGGACGCAGCAAATTTTCTACGGACGCGACGATGTGCAGTACGTGTCGCTGCATGGCGATCCCCGTCGCGCCTATCCATACGTCACTGGTTTCGCCGATGAAACTGGAACCGGGCGCGGACTGGGGAGCACGCTGAATGTTCCTCTCGCGGCACGAACCGATGATGACCACTATCTTTCGGCCCTCGCCAGCGTGTGCGATGCCATTGTTGCGTTTGCACCTTCGCTGCTGATCGTGTCTCTTGGCCTGGACACGTTTTTTACCGATCCGATATCCGATCTCTCGCTTACCACCGATGGCTACGTACGCTCTGGTGCGTTGGTGCGCAGCCTTGGCCTACCAACAGTGGTACTGCAGGAAGGCGGCTACGACGTAAACGCCCTCGGATTCAATGTCCAAGCCTGGCTGCACGGACTTGAAGGTACGAACTAAGCGGATTTCATGTCGGCGAGCACCTTGCGCCACCGCTGGGGGTCGCTCTTGTACGGGGCGTAGAAACTCATCCTTGAGATGACGTCGCCGTAGCGACTGTGTAGCTCCGGCGCAATCTGCTCGGGTGTGCCAACGACGGCAAAAGTATTGAGCATTTCGTCGGTGATTAGTTCGCCCATCGCTTCCCATTTACCTTGTTTGGAAAGTGCGTTGAGTTGAGGGTGGACGTCGTCCCACCCGTGCAATGCCAAAACACCGAGGTACGAAGGCGTTGAGCCGTAGAAAGCAATCTGCTGTTTGGTCGATGTAGCGGCAGTAGCAATTTCGGCAGCCGAAGTGCCGGTGACAACGAAACTTGGACCGACAATTTCGAATCCATTCATGGTCTTGCCAACCGCGGAGCGACCTCGTCGCAGGGCAGGAATCGTTACTTCTCGCAGATACCGCTCGGTGGTGAATCCGTGACAGATAAACCCGTCACACACCTCGCCGGCGACTTCGGTCATCAATTCACCGACGGCAGCAAGAAAAATCTTTGGTACACCCCACTCGCTGTTGTCACTCCGGTCGGGGGTGAAAAACGGTGTCATCAGGGTGTGTCGATAGAACTCTCCCCTGAACTGCAACGGAACTCCCGTAAGCCAGGTATCCCAAATCGCGCGAATCGCCTGGATCATTTCCTTCAT
>JBDTPW010000086.1:0-20971 GCA_039932495.1 Ilumatobacteraceae bacterium | reverse complement strand
ACTTCAAAGAATGTCACTAGTAAAACTGCTCAAGAGATTCTCGATAAACGACTTGCTCGTGGCGAGATCGAACTCGATGATTATCGCCTACGCCTCGAGGCCTTACGGTCGCCTAAGGAGTAAGTGGTTCGATCAGGTGTTTTGGGTCGTGAAAGTTTCTCGTGGGGTAAACAATCCCATAATGAAATAAACGACTGCACCGATCATCGCAGTGTTACCGATTGCGTTGTGAATGAGAAGACTGGCGGTACTGATTTTTTCGTCATTCAAATCGTTGAAGTAGCTGAACAAAGCGGCCGCACAGATCATCGCCAAGACGGCGGCCTTGCCGAGCCGATTTCGGCGACGATTAATACTCGGTGTGCGGATGGCTCGAGCTAGCGCACCGCGCTGCACATATGAAAGCACGATCGCCCCGATCCAAAACAGCAGCGTGATCGGATAAAAACCGGTAAACAGCGCAAGCGTTCCACCAACGCTGAGTACGGCTAATGCTGTGTTGATGGTTGTGGTGCTCGAATGTTCGGACATGATGCTCTCCAATCGGTAACGGGGTACGGTGACAATCAGATCGACGCTTGTACATGTCCACGTTGCGCGGACACCACGTTCCTCAAGCAAATCGTTGAAGTTCTGAACGAGATCAGAGCGGTATTGGCGACGGAAATCACGAGGGTAGAGCCACAACATCGACTCATAGATTCGACTTTGACTTGACATATCACGCCAATCTCGGTCGCAAGTTCGATCGAGTTCGTTGTACGAGTCGAGCGAGTCGCGCTGATTCGGCGGCACATACTTTCTCGCCGAAGCCTGTTAATCGGTAGTAACGACGCCGTTGATCGTCCTTTGGCGATGGCTTCCCATCGAGCTCCTCTGCCAGTCCAGAATCAACGAGACGCTTAAGCGTTCCGTAGAGGGTGGCTGGACCCATACGCACGATCCCATCGGACGATTCTTCGACGGCCTGCATAATCGCATAGCCGTGCATCTCACCAGCGGTTAGTGCCACCAAGACATGAAACTGAGCCTGCGGAAGAGGGAGGAAAGATGTTGGATCACTCTTGGCCATAAATCTCACTCTATATCATAATATGATATACTGTCAAGCGATATAGCGAAATCTTAATTATTCGGGTTTCGAATGAATGATCACTTCGACGAGACGTGGGACACGGTGGAGAAGATCAAAGCGGGCTCGCTCGGTAATCTCGTGCGCTTTGACTAACGACAGGGCACCGTCGGACACGACTTCCGCCTGACCAAAGAGTTCATGACCGATCCAACGAAGTCGGACGGCATCGACTCGCTGGATGCCCTCGGTGGCGAGGAGTGTGGCCTCGACGGTGTCCACCAGATTCGGATCGACACCGTCCATCAGCCGTCGATACACATCACGAGCCGCCTGTCGCAAAACGGTGAGGATGGCAACACAAATAAGTAGGCCAACGATCGGGTCGGCTAGATGCCACCCCGCCCAAGCACCAAGTGCTCCGAGTACGACGGCAAGAGAAGTCAGTGCGTCGGTACGGGCATGCAGTCCATCGGCAACTAGCGCAGCGGAACCAATCCGTCTGCCAACTCGTATTCGATAACTTGCGGCGAATTCGTTGCCGACAAATCCGATCAGACCCGCAATGATAATCATGCCGTAATAGCCAATGTCACGAGGATGAATCAGCCTCTGCACCGCCACCCATGCGGCGACGCCTGCGGAAAATGCAATCATCGCGATGATGAAAATCCCGGCAAGATCCTCGGCCCGACCGTAACCGTAGGTGTAACGCCGCGTGGCAGGACGCCGAGCCAAAATAAATGCCACCCCCAAAGGCAATGCGGTCAACGCGTCGGAGAAATTATGAATTGTGTCGGCCAAAAGTGCGACGGAACCAGTGATCACCACCACTACCACTTGGGCCGCGGCGGTTAATGCGAGAGCGAGCAACGATATCTTGAGAGCCTTCATGCCCTCGGCGCTGGCAATTAAGGCGTCATCGACCGTGTCGGCCGCATCGTGACTATGCGGCGCTAAATAATTTTTGATCCAGCCGAAAACCCGGCCACCCCTCGAATGAAGGTGTTCGTGGTGATGATCGTGATCGTGATCGTGCAGATGATCGTGATCCATTTAGAACACGTTGAGCAGGTCAACAACAAATACAAGCGTTTCGCCACCCTTAATCACTCCACCGGCTCCCTGACTCCCGTAACCCATGTCCGGAGGAATTGTTAGCCGACGACGTCCCCCGACTTTCATCCCCGCGACGCCATTATCCCAACCAGCAATTACTTGTCCGGCACCAAGACGAAAGTCGAATGATTCGTCACGGTCCCAAGAGGCGTCAAATTGGTTGCCGTCACTCCACGCCACCCCCACATAGTGCACCGACACGTTCTTGCCTCGAGTTGCTTCGTCGCCAGAACCAACGACAAGATCGTCAATGATCAAAGCATTCGGCGCTGTCTCGGATGGAATCGTTACTTCAGGTTTCGTCATTGTCATCAGGGCACGATACCAATCGGGTTTTGAATAGATGCAACTAATCTCTCCCGAACGGGGTTCTACATAGTATGCAAACGATCACAAACTGTATTTCGGACCGAATGTGAGCAATCCAAATTCGCAAACCGATGCGCGCCTCGTACGTCAACTGGCGAAGGACGTCGACGAATCGTTTGAGGATCTCGTTCGTTCCCATCAGGATCGTTTGTTTTCGGGTATTCGTCGATTAGTTGGCGATCCCGATCTCGCCGCCGATCTCAGCCAGGACACATTTATCCGCGCGTACAAGGCACTAAGTGATTTCCCGCCAAGCCGAATTCGACAGCTCAAACTCCAGGGTTGGCTGTGGTCGATCGCCCTCAACGTCGTTCGGAGCAATGCTCGCCACCAGAGTCGGCGTCCTCGACAAAGTCAATTGTCAATCGAAATCATTGCCGACGCACGCCACCAACCCGAAACTCGTGCACTTAATTCAGCAGATGAAAAGTGGTGGCGCGGCCAACTCGGAAGACTTCCGATTGACCAACGCAACGCCGTCGTACTCCGATATGTGGGCGATCTTTCTTATGAAGAAATCGCCGCGGCAACAAAACGTCCGCTCGGAAGTGTCAAATCCGACGTACATCGTGGAATCGCAATCCTCGCTAGCCAACTGAAAGGAAATAATCAATCATGAAAATCCTCAACGATCTCGAAACGAACACCGTTCAACTACTCCACAAATTGAGTGGGCCAGCGCCCGTGACACTTCTACCTAGAGTTCTGTTCGGCGCTGGTGTCGCCGACGGCTACTACCCGTATGACAGCCCGGTTGGAACAGTCTTTGTCGCCTTCAACCCCCGTGGCGTATCCGCGGTTGGTCACGGCGACGACTCGAACGCATTTGAAAGTGACTTCGCAGAACGATTCGGTCGCTCCATTTACTTGACGCGCGAACCGAACAAAATCCTCGACCGTCAGATTCGAAGCGCACTGAACGCCGAAACCATTTCTCACCTACCCGTCGACTTTCGAGGACTTAGCGACTTCACGGTTGACGTACTGCGCAAGACGGCGGAAATTCCTCCTGGAGAGGTTCGCCCGTACTCGTGGGTCGCCGATGAAATCGGAAGGCCGCACGCCAACCGAGCTGTCGGTACGGCGTTAGCGGCCAATCCGGTTCCCCTCCTGATTCCCTGCCACCGGGTTGTGCGAAGCGACGGCCACATCGGCGAGTATTCATTTGGCGCCGGTTTGAAACAGAGGCTTCTCGAGGGCGAACACGTCAACGTCGAGCAACTTGAGGAAAACGCGAACTCCGGCCGACGCTATTTGGGCAGTTCATCGACACATATCTTTTGTTATCCAACCTGTCGCAATGCCCGGCGCATTACAACTAAGAATCAGCGTTGGTTTCCAGCCATCAATAAGGCAGTTGCTTCCGGGTATCGACCATGCAAAGTGTGCCGACCGCACGCGGCGTGACACGTCGAATCAAAATTAGCTACCTGAATGTGAGCGAATAAGGCCGTATCGGTGCTGACATTCGGTCACGGATTGTTCTCGCAACCAGTGGATGAGTTCAACGCGACCATTACGAATCACCGGCGCGGTGTCGACGGTGATGCCCGCGACATGGGCGGCAGCGGCGATACTTTCATTCACATTGCTCGGCATGCGAAGTCTGCAGATACTGGACTCCGCCATCCGTTTGATCAGCGCTTCATCACTTTCGATCACGACATCGAAGCCTGAAAGCAAATACACCGGCGCTGCCGTGCTGATGCACAGCGAAGCGCCGACCGTTGTGCAGGCAATGACGGCCACCGCAGTGTCGAGTGTTTCAACGTTTTCGTCGACTCGGAGAACCACTTCCCCTGCCAGTTTCCTATATCGGAACACATTGGTTTCCGAACGCAGGAGACTCGGGTCATGCTCGATCGAGAATTCCTCTCGCCACCATCTGGCGAAGGAGTGAGCCGCAGCAGTAGTTGCCGCGAGTGTCGACGCGTCGAGTTCGGTTTGCCACTGTTCTAAGATTGCCAATACTTCCGGCGATAGTTCCTCAGTATCTTGTGGATCAGTATGTTGTCGCCATCTGCCGAGTGTCATGACATAGTTCGGTCCGCCTGCTTTGGCCGTTGGACCGACAGAGGATTGTTTCCATCCGCCGAACGGTTGGCGTCTGACAATCGCGCCGGTGATTGTGCGATTGACGTACAGGTTGCCGGCCTGCACTTGCCGGACCCATTGCATTACTTCTTGTGAATCGAGGCTGTGAAGGCCAGCGGTGAGCCCGAACTTGGAGTCGTTTTGGGTCTCAATCGCCTGCTCAAGATTCGCTACGCGTATGACGCCAAGTACCGGGCCAAAGCATTCGGTTTGCTGAAACCATGAACCGCGTTGAACGTCGAGTCGGATTCCCGGTGACCATAGATGTGGATTGTCGGACGAAACGTGTGGCTCCACCAGCCATGTTTCGCCGGGATCAAGGATTGTAAGTGCCCGAAGAGTTGTTCCGCTTGGTGGACGAACAAGTGGTGCGACATCGGTTCGCGGATCGCGCGCCGAACCAACTACAAGACTCGCGGTTGCATCCTTAAGTTGCCGAAGGAACGCTGAGTCGTCGTAGACGGCTTTTTCTACGATTGCGAGGCTCGCCGCCGAACATTTCTGGCCGCTATGTCCGAACGCCGATCGAACAATGTCGCGCACGGCTGCATCAATATCCGCGGCGGCCGTGACCACTATTGCGTTCTTGCCACTTGTCTCTGCGTGAAGATTCAGTTCCGGTCGCCAAATATGAAATAGTTGGGCGGTTTCGTATCCGCCGGTGAGGATGAGCGCATCGATGTCTTTGTGAGACACCAGATATCGACCTACTTCGTCGTCGGCGCACGGGATAAATTGCAGCAGTTCACGCGGCACTCCCCCGGCCCAACATTGTTCGGCTAGTAATCGAGCGGTACTCACCGACTCTGGAGCAGGCTTGAGAATGACGGCGCTTCCCGCGGCCAGTGCGGCGAAGACCCCACCCGCGGGAATCGCGTACGGAAAGTTCCACGGCGGAACTACAAGAATAAGTCGATGTGCCTGAAAGGACACGTCGCTGAAACTATTCAAGATCAGACTCGACTCGGCGTAGTACCGAGCAAAGTCGAGCGCCTCCGAAACTTCGGTGTCGCCTTCGAGCACGGTCTTGTGAGCGTCTCGAGTCATCGTCGCAATCGTGACGCCGCGTTGTGCTGCGACGACTTCGGCAACGTGCTGAAGCACGGCCCGTCGAGTTTCTGGTGTTGAAGACGCCCACTGAGTGCCTGCTTCAATTGCGGTGGCGACGGCTCGATTAATTGCAGCTTGGTCGAAGGACTCCGATTTCGTGGCGAGAAGACCCACTGAGTCGTGGCATTGCGCGATCCACGTTCGGTTGACTGCGAGGGAAAAATCCGTGTCAGGTTCATTAGCAAAAGGTTCGTCTTGAATGAACCGACGGTTTTCACTCAATCGATTCTGTGATCTACCCGGATCCGCAACCGGCAAAAGGCGATCCTGTGTTGCTTGCAGAAATTTATCGCGCTCCAGATTCCACTCGCTGTTACCGACGCGAAGCGATGCGACATGACGCAGATAATTATCTGGCGCGGTATTCTCGTCGAGTCGACGCGCGAGGTATGCAATCGCCGAGACGAGATCGTTACGGGCGACGGTCGGGGTATACAAAATGAGATCGCCTGTGTGGTCGAGCACCGCGCGAGCCTGGGGAGGTGCCATCCCCTCAAGCATTTCGATTTGTAGTCGATGCATCGCACCGCGATCGGCCGCAATTGTCAGACCCCACGCCACGTCGAACAAGTTGTGACTACCCAATCCGACTTGAATTGCCGGATCTAGGTCGGGATCAAGTAGTCGATCTAGCAATCGCTTGAAATTGGCATCGGTTTCCGCCTTCGACTCGAGTGGCGCCTGATTCCATCCGTGAAATTCTGCATCCACTTTTTCCATCGCCAAATTGGCGCCCTTGACCAATCGGATTTTGGTGTGGGAACCGTATTTCCGATTGCGCTCGATTGCCCACTGCGCGATTTCTTCGGCCGCGGCTACCGATTCGGGAAGGTACGCCTGCAACACGATGCCAACATCGAGTCTGGCCAACTCAATGTCATCGAGTGCCGCCTTAAGCACTTTGATCGTCAGATCAAGATCGCGAAACTCTTCCATATCAAGATTGACAAATTTTGGCGGATCATGTCGTGCCGCTTCCTGATAGATAAGCCGAAGCTTCTCCGCCACCTCGCTAACCGTCTGATCAAAGGCGACGACCTTCATCCGACTCGAAATCGATGACAGTTTGACGGAGACATAGTTCGTGTCTGCTCGTCGGAGCAATTGCAAGACTCGCTCGAGGCGACGGTCTGCCTCCTCCTCCCCGAGTACCGCCTCGCCAAGGACATTGAGATTCAGGCGCATTCCGCCTGCCTGGCGTCGCCGAATGTGTCGTGCGAGATCTGGATCCTCGGCTGGAACTACGACAAACGCCGACTCGCGACGGATTCTCTGACGGACGAGAGACATCACGAGTCGTGGAAATGGATTGGCTAACCATCTTGCCGAGGTGAGTAGCGCGCGGTCGGTGACCGAGGCAAACCGCAAATCGGTCCGAGCGACAAGATCCGTAAACAGATGAGAGGCCCTTTGCGGCTCACCGACTCGCAGCACCTCGTCTGTCAACACGCTGACAAACTCTTTGCCTTCATCGTCATCGAGGAGATTGGCGAACTCCTTCATGCGCTGGCGTTCGGAACGACTGGCTTTGACCGAAGCCTCAGCAACGAGTGCTTCGGCGAGGCGAATTGAGTTGCTAGTCAGATGCGCGTCGTTATCCACGTTCATACGCCATCACGTCAACATCGTAGAGTGACGACACAAAGGAGCGAAACTATGCAAGAGACCGCCGAAGACTTGATCAGGGTCCAAAGACTCCTCGACGAAAGTTATCAAGCGGCTGGGACTCACTTGCGTGAAGTGATCACGCCGGAGCGAATGATTACGGCCAAGGAACTCTCCGAGAAATTACTTGGGATGCGACTGCTCGTCCTTTCCACGGTCACCAAGGATTGTCGGCCAATTGGCGGACCAGTCGACGGAATTTTCTATCGCGGAGACTTCTACTTCGGGTCTTCGCCAGTTTCAACGCGTTTTCTGCACATCAAGCGTGGGTCTCACGTCACCGCAACTCACCTGCCGGGTGAGGAACTGTCAGTCACTGTTCATGGAAGCGCGACCCCAATCGACATCAAGTCAACCCAACACAGCCAGTTTCGCCAGACCCTTCTCGACATTTATGTTCCGCGTTACGGAAAAGACTGGGAGAAGTTCCTCGATTCCGGACCGCTGTATGGGCGAATCAATGCGCGTCGAATGTTCGTCTTCTTTATGCCGCCTACCTGAGAAGGTAAACAACGAGGGCATCAATTTCCGCCTCGCTCAGATTTAGGTTGGGCATACCAGTCATCGGGCCTTGCCCACCCTTGAACGCCGGCGAAATAAATGCCGACGGCGTGCGCATTGACTCGGCGAGATACTCAGCAGCACTCATCCCCGGTCGTCGATCTCCAGCCCAATCGCTCGCCTTGGTTAGCGGTGGAATGCCTTGCATTCCGGTGTTTGTGTCTGGACCGAAGTGACACGAGGCGCAACCTTTGGACTTGAACAGCATTGCGCCATCGAGGGGCGCATCACTACTGATAATCGATTCAGTCGAATCGTTCCATGTAGCGACGGTGACTACCCCTAGTGCAACGGCGACTATGGCGGCCAGACGACCGACTGGTGTCACGACAGAGAAAGCCGCCTACGACGAGACATAACTGCATCGCCCGTCGCTATGAACCCACACAACATTGCGCCTCCAAATGCGATGTAGCGCAGGTTCCCGCTTGAGCCACCCGTATTCACAACAGTGGTGGCTGCGCCTACATCAATCAGTCCAAGATCCTGATCACCGAACCCACCTTGACGAATGCTCCACTGATACTGACCGACCGAGGGAAATTCCACACGGGCGACATAGTGCCCCACCGTCCCATCACCCGCCGCAGAAAAGAACTGCGGGCTACCACCGACGGGAGTGATCGTGATACCGACATCCTCAAGATCGACTGGCGTCACACCATGTTGCCGAATTGTGAATCCAACGTCGAGTGGTGTACCGACGTTAGGAACCGGCACCTCGTCAAGAGTGCTAACCGCCCAACCGCCGGCAGATGCACCTGATCCAAATCCGAGCGCGCTTACGGCAACTGTGAGGAGGAATACCCATACTCGATTAACGCGAATTGTGGTCATATCAGTCCGACACCGCGTCTGGCACCCAGGTTCCAACAAATTCGAGGGCGTCGTCAAGGTTTTCGAAACCTTCAAGCCGGTACAACACATTGCTGACTTCCCAAAGCAATGTGTTTCCGGCCACTCGTTCGACTGCCACGTGGCCGTCAAGTGTCTCGTACATCACCTCATGTGGCGCGCCGCTAATCCATAGCCCCACGTGACCGCCGACATCGACCTCAATAATTGACGTGCTCGAGCCGAGCGTCTTTTGCATGGTTCGGCCAATCTGCCCATAAATAGTCGACGCCAAGATTTGCCGACCGTTCACCACGATGATCAGACTTTCGCCCGGTCCAGGAAGCTCGAAGGTGATTGGAGCACCTAACAGATCGAGATCGGCATTACGTTCGATGCGCACCTGACTCAGGCCAAACCAATTAGCGACGGCTCGCCGAGTATCGGGATGAAACACGGCGACCAAGGCGAAGATGAGAACCGCAACGGCCGCAATCTGCAAAAGTCGACGCATCGAACGTCGATTCGCCGACGACGCTCGATTGAGTTGAGCATCGATTGATTCGACAAGTCCCCGTTCATCAATGTCGAACGCACTACCCAGATTTGAGAGGCGTACCTCAAGATTGTTGGTCATTTTGGTTCCTTCGACTCGACACGTTCGAACTCGTTTTGCAACTTGGCCAAAGCGCGAGATGTGCGCGACTTGACGGTGCCGATGGCCACGTCCAATACCTCTGCGGTCTCCGCCTCCGAGAGTTCAGCCACGTAACGGCAACCCAAAACCTCGCGATCGTGGAGTGGCAACCGGCCCAATGCCTTTGCCATCGCCACATTTTCCATGTGTTGGATGGTCATCGTTTCGGCGTCGTCTTCTTCACGTAGGAGCAGACCGGCGTGTTGGTCCTCGCGCTGCAGTCGCCGAATCCGACTACGCACATGATTCTTTGCGTGATTGGCAACAACCCGAAGCATCCACGAACGCACAGACCCCGTACCCCGATACGAGTCAAGCTTGCGATGAATACTGACAAATGCGTCCTGCACGATGTCCTTTGCTTCCTCGGTTGAACCGCTGATCACGGCCGCAACGCGTAACGCAGAGTGTTGGTACCGCCGGACTAATTCGCCGAAGGCCGGTCGATCATCTGTTCTCGCGCGCGCAAGCAATGCAAGATCATCGCATTCGGCCAGATCAGGCGAACCCATAGGTGATCACAGTCTGTTATAGATCCGACACCGCTGACCAACGTCAGGTTCCATGCTGGAGATAATTGGTGGCGGGGGCAGGATTTGAACCTGCGACCTTTGGGTTATGAGCCCAACGAGCTACCGGACTGCTCCACCCCGCGTCGTAGAGGCTGTACGGTAGCGAGGGCACTAGACGAATCACAACCTCAATCAACATGACTATTTTTTCTCGCACGCCAAAGGCGACCGTCGCCGACTTAGATGCGCTTCGTTCGGAACTTGCACAGTTGCGAATCGAACTCTCCAAGCGAACCAATGAACTCTCTCTCGTTACCGCTGCAGCAAATGGAATTGATCAGCGAATTACCGCCATTGACACTCGACTCACAAACATGACAGCGGAGTTGTCACATCAATTGCACGAACTGAGCTCCGACATTGAGGAAGTCGCCAAACACGACGCTGAATCTGGATCGATGGAGGCCCTCGATCAACTGCGAGTCAGCCAAACTCGGATTGCCAACGAACAAGCTCGCTATGAAATTGCCTTCCGACAGGATCTCGCGGTGATCGCCGAGCAACTACGCAAGATCAAGTGACGGTTGTTACCTAACCTCCAACGAGTGCAAGCGCCTGTCGAATCAATTCGCGCGCCTGTTCAAGTTTCTGTTGATAGAGCGCAAAGTTTGGCGGGGTTGTCGCGAGCGCAGCATCGGCCTCGTTGAACAGTATTTCCGCCTGAGCCAATAATTCGGGGGCAGTCATTGAACTGGTGTCGACTGACGGTGGAACCGTCGTTGTTGGAACAGTTGTCGTTGAACCGCTACCGCCCGGAACAGTCGTAGTGGTTGGAGCCGAATCATCGGCCAGCCGATCGCCGAGATCGTTGCTAAATCCTGGAAACAATGCGGCAATTGCACTGGTCAGACTGTCGCTAATGACAACAGTCTTGTTGTACGAGGCCAGAAACTTACGAACAAATACCTGCTTCTCGCTGGCGTCCTCCGGACGAACATACAACGGACGCACGAATACGAGGCCATTGGCTACAGGAACCATCTGCAGATCACCAAAAACAACTCGCGATCCACGCTGGTCAAGCAGCGTCACCTGTTGCGAAACGGTTGGATTGCTGCCAAATTCCGCGGCGATCGTTGCCGGTCCGTCCGGTAACGGATCGGTCATTTCGTAAATCGTGATTTTGCCGTACGTCCGGGGATCGCTGGAGACAACCATAAATGCGCGAAGTTCTTTGCGCGAGTCGTCCGAGGAAAATGGTACGAATGGTCGAAGCATCGAGAACACACCAGACGATTCAGTGCTACTTGGCGCATGGAAAATTGTGTAGTACGGCTCGAATCTCGTGACATTTGCATCTTGAACATTGATCGCGTCGGCGGCGACGAGTTCAGTGCCAGCAACTGCACCTGTGGACCCATTTGTCTCAGTTGATGGGGATTGTGCGACGCTCCACGCCGCGTCTCGGTTGAAAAACAACGTCGCGTCATCAAAGTGATAGCGCCCAAAAATGTTCGTCTGGACACGGAAGAGATCCTCGGGGTATCGGAAGTGCGACACAAGATCGGCTGATGCCTCGCTCACGGGCGTCATTAGTTTCGGAAATGCGTGTGCCCAAGTTGCGGCGATTGGATCGGTTGGATCTACTAGATAGAAGGTCATGCCGCCCGTATAGGCATCGACGACGACTTTCACGCTGTTTCGTACGTAATTGAAACTGGCGTTTAGCCCACTTCCCGCAGTGAGTTGTGAAACATTTGCCTTCTGGGCATACGGATACCGATCGGTGGTCGTATAAGCGTCGAGAATCCACACAACGTTTCCGTCGACGACGGCAGGATACGGATCAGCGTCGTAGCGTAAAAATGGCGCAACTTTTTGAGCGCGTGACTCGACATCTCGAATCCACATGATTCGCGAATCGCTAGTGATGAGATTCGATCCGAACAGGTTGTACTCGGCAAAATTGATCGCAAATGCAAGTCGGCGAATTGTCGACGACAACTTCACACCACCGTTACCGGTATAGGGAGCCGGCGCGAGATCTGGGCAGGCTTGCTCAATCTGGTCCGTTCCGACTATTGAATACGAGCCAAGATTCTCGCCGACATACAACTCAGGTCGTTTGATATCGAGGTCAACATAACTTGGTCGTCCATCAGCAGTGACGACGCTGGCGGGTGCCCCAACGAGGCCACAGCCGTGGGTATACAACAAGTGCCTCGACACCCAGGTTCGGTTAGGGATGCCATCGGGATTCAATTCACGCGCACCCAACACAACTTGCTGAATTCGACCGTCAATCGAATATCGATCAACATCCAAATCGCGAATCGAATAAAACGATTTGAGTCCCTCATCCAATGCAAATCGATCGCGCATTTCAGTTGGATCAAGTTGCCGTACATCACGCAGCGGCGCGTCATGAGTTTCCACTTCGGTGGCCGAAATGGTCCCAAACGAAACTTCAACCTGCTCAACATCGCTGATTCCCATGGCCGACTTAGTGGCGACAATATTTCGCGCGATATACGGAAGTTCTTTGGTGCTCACATTTGGTTGAACCGAAAAGCGCTGGACGATTGCCGGGTAGATCGTCCCGGCGGCGACGGCGACAACAATCCACATCAACGTCGCCAGAACCGGTAGTCGCCATCCTTTTTGACGCACATTCCATAGAAACAACAGCGCCACAGCAATCGAGACCAAGATCATCAGATTGATTGCCGGCAATTGAGCCTTGACATCCGTATATGTTGCGCCCTGAACTACTCCTCGAGTCGATCGCGTAAGTTCAAATCTTGACAACCAATAGCTAACCGCGCGAACTAAGGCGAGCGCCGCAAACAGAACTGAAAGATGCGCCTTTGCCTGAGGAGTGACATGGCGAAGGTCGGACTGAATCCGAATTCCGCCGTTCAAGTAATACGCAACGGCCGTAACCAACGTAATCAGGACAAGCGATCCAAAGAGCCAACTGACGGTCGACTCAATGAATGGCAGACGAAAAACATAGAAGCTGATGTCGTGATGAAACAACGGATCGCGCACTCCGAATGTTCGATAGTTGCGAAACAGCAACCACTCTTGCCACTGACCCATCGTCGGAAGTCCAACCATCAACCCAAGGACACTGGCGACAACGATGCGAACGAGCCATTTGCGTCGACCAACGAGTTGCTGATATCCGGATAGCACTCGCTGTTCGGGCGAGTTACCAACGACAATTGGCGCCATTCGATCGGCTATCCACAAGTTGAGTGTGAGGAGAACGAAAAATACCGCTACGAATGTGATGCCGAGTATGGCCTTGGCCTGAATAACGCCCCACAGCACGTCGCTTCGACCGACAGAGTTGTGCCACAACACGTTTACATAAAACGAAGCAACACTGCGCGCCGAGATAAACAGGACAACGAATAAACCGACGAGGATTGTGGCGATTAACCGACTTCGGCGAGGGGCTTTAATTCGAAATCCGCCACTCGACGGGGTGCGTCGACGAGGGGGTAGATCAGCCGGGTTCCGCACGGAGTGGAGGCTAGCCGAGCGATGGTGTCACAAGGCAGCGGCAACCGGCGTGTGCTGTCGGATGCAAATTTCCAGTTGGAAATTCTGTGCCAAGTGGTGTCGCACCAGCTAGTGCGTTGTCTTCTGCGTCTGCACAGGCCGGACCGTTTGGGTCGACCATCCAACACACAGGCGTACCGGTATCGAGCACGAGATACGCGCCGCGGCTATATGCAAGACACGCGAGATCAGGTATTTGAGTGTCAATGCGCTGAATCTTCCATTCCCGATATGCACTGCGCACGAGATTCGACATCTCATCGCGATTTCCATCGCTTTGTACGACGCAGCGTTGGATCCGATCCCGAAGTGGCCGAACAATATTGTCTTCGACACTCTTGGCAAGAACCTGCAATACGGATGCACTGCTGACCTTCTTCCGAAGATCGGCCTTCATGCTGGATGAAAGAGACTTTGCCCCGCCCATGGCCGCCGACATGATGTCTTCGGTGAGCGCTTCGACGTATTGCTGAGTCTGAATGGAAGACTCCGGCAATATTTTCTCCAACGCGACTAACGCCTTCTTGCCTTCCAGATAATTGAGTATCGAGTTTTCCTCGTCTGCAAGAACACGTTTGACCTTGCGCGTCATGGTGGCGATGAGTGGATCAAGAATCTCGGCTCGTCGCACAAACAGCGATTCATCAACTTTGGGAACTACAGCTTTTGGCGTGGGTTGCTTCCCCTTAGGCTTATCGGACTTTTCCGGAACAGATTTGACCACTTCCAATCTCTTGGGAGCGGTGCCTTTGGTTGTAGCCAATGTTTCATCGGCCACTGAACTTGTGCTCGTCGCCCGCAATTTGGCGAACAAATCATCCACGGATTTCTTTTGAGTTTGTGTAGGCGAATTTTTCGGCTCGTCGTTTTCGGGAACTACTTCGACCGTAGGCGTTGGGTCGGTGATTTTTCCCCTCTTCGATTTACCAAACAACTGAACAACTTGAGCGATGCGACCGGTATCTGCGGGTTCGCTGGCAGGATGATCAACCATTGCCGACAAATTATGCGGAGTTACCTCGGCGGTTGGTGTTTCCGGTTCTGGCGCAACAGGCTCGATGAGTTCGACTTCGGAAACTGTCTCGACAACCTCACTTGTGGCTTCGACACTTATGTCCTCGACGCTCAATTCGGTTACAACGACTGCGTCGGTCGCTTCGGGCGATATCGGTAATGCCTCTGGATCCTTCTCGTAGTCAAACGGTATCGCAGAAGGAATTGCCGTTGAGGCAACCTTGGCGATTTCGTTGGATACGTCGTCGAATTCCTTGAGTTCGTCGACGACATCGCGAGCAACAGAACTGGCATGAGTAAACACACTCAATAAATGATCACGACCGTGAATGATTTGCTCAATTTGTTCTCTTGCACTTTCCCTACGCCGTGCCATTTCGGCGAGCACTTTCTCGCGATACTCGCGAGCCTCGTTGACCATTTCTCGTCCCTGCTGTTTGGCAAGTTCGATTTCGGCTTCCACATCAACCGCAACTTCACTTCGACGGCGAGATGCTTCGATCTCGGCTTCCTCTCGCACTCTTGCGGCGTCGGAGCTCGCCTCGCGAACGAGACGCTCGGCAGATTCTGCCGCCCTAGCACGCATTTGTTGGGCCGCTTCTCTGGCAACAGTAAGAACCCTGGCGGTTTCGGCACCCAGCAAGGTGGTAACCGTTTCCTCGTCGAGGACTCCCGGGGAAGACATTCCTCGGGTTTGCAGGGCCCTCAGTTCGCTATCAAGAAAACGCTCGCGCTCCTGCAACCGCGCCAGTTCGGCCGAGACCATGCGCAGAAAATCGCGAACTTCGTCTTGCTCATATCCGCGTCGGCCGACGGTGAACTGTGCCGCGCCAACTGCGGCGGGCGAAGACGGGTCAGGGCGCGAAAAGGTAATCGCCATGCGTCAAGAGTACGCCCGTTTTAGAGCTGTATTGTGGCATTCGTTAAGCCACTGCCTCCGAGGTCTGCCAACGCGTTCAATGCTTCGGTCAGATTTGCCACTGGAATAATCCGCAAACTTGAACCTGCAACTTGGCGGGCCGATGCGATTTCTTCTTCGCTTTGCGAGGCGGGAACTAAAAACACCTTGGCCCCGGCGGCCTTTACCGCCACAGTCTTTTGGCGAAGGGCGCCTATCGCCCCAACGGATTCGTCATCCGAAATTGTTCCCGTCGCCGCCACCTTGGTCCCACCAACGAGATCGCCAGGTGTTAGTTCATCGAGTAGCGCCAACGTAAAAGCCAGGCCCGCAGACGGTCCACCGATCCGATTGGTGTCGATGTCAACTTCGAAGGGGAGTTCGACCGTGCGTGTGTCGGCGGGGATAAACCCAACAAGGGTTCGCTGCGGATCATCGGGATCGGCGATCAATTGGACTCGCTTATCGACAACCTCCGAAGTTTGATGAGCAATGACGCTCAACGTCACGACATCTCCCGGCACGTAGTTAGCAATGATTCGGATCAGGTCATCGAGAGTCACTATCGCTTCCCCGTCGAGCGCGGTGATCGTGTCGCCTGGATTCAACTGTTTGCACGCACTCAGTCGAGTTGGCAAATCGAGGCACACCAGCTGCTCAACAACGACTTTCCCAAATTTCATCGAAACATCTAACCCAAGACGATTGAAGGCGACGAATTCGGCGATCTGTTTGGCACTCGTCATAGATTCAAAACCCAAACGTCGCTGTTCCGTAGGTGTGCTTGTACCAAAGTGCTCCTTGTAGGTTTGAACGACCACGTCAGAGTCGATCCAGCCGATGACGGCATCGAGTGCACTCATTTGACCGCCAAATGCAGTGACAAAAAGCAACGGTGTCTCGGCCGGATATCGAGTGACTTGATTCAGCGCCTGAGAATCAAACGAAAGGCGATCGGAAACCGGAGAGGCCGTTCCTGGCGCAACTTCCCAGTACTGGACTCTGACGAGCGATGCACAAAGTATCGCCACTATTGCCAGCCACGCGATTGTGAGCAGTGGCAGCGCCCACCACAATTGACGCGCACGCGAAGACTCTGTGAATTGCTTTTCCTTACGCACGAAAACTGGCGGTGGCAGTACGCTTGATGACATCACAATGTTGTCGTCGTCCATGATTTCGCTCATTGGTCAATCGGTCACTGGCGTGACGATCAGATCACTGCTCGTAGTGATACTCACGTTGGGCGCCATCTTTCTTCTCGGTCGCTCTAAGCCTGCCAGACCAACGCAACCAATCATCGTTCGGGTTGACAACCGAATGACACCTATATATAAGGCGCCAAATCAACAGCGCCGACTTTTGGCGGGCGGCGCGCTCGGTGCGGGTGCCATTGTCATTGGGGCCATTCTTACGGTGCTGATCTCGGTAATCATTGCCTATGCCGTAACTACCGTGACCGGACTTCTGCGCTAAACGATCGGCGAGCAATTGTGACAACGGTTAATCAGCGTGAAATCATCATCGCCGGTCGACCTGTCGGAGACACTCACGTCCCACTTGTAATTCCGGAGATTGGAATCAATCACGGAGGCAAGATCGATCGGGCAATCCGAATGATCGATGACGTCGCGGCGGCGGGTGGCGAGTGCGTCAAGTTTCAGGCCCATGGCGTCGACGACGAAATGATTCCCAACGACGTGGTACCCGGCAATTCAACTCGTTCGATTTGGGACATTATCGACGAATGCACACTTACTCCGGACGAGGAACTTAGTTGCAAAAAGCACGCCGAGTCACTTGGCCTCATCTATCTGTCGACGCCCTTTTCACGCGAGGCCGCCGACCGCTTGGGAAACTTTGGAGTCGAGGCGTTCAAAATTGGCTCGGGCGAATGTAACAACATTCCCCTCATTCGTCATATCGCCAAGTATCACAAGCCAATAATTGTGAGTACCGGGATGAACGATGCCAAATCAATTCAACGCACCGTTGAAGCTCTTGAAGAGGAAGGCGCGGAGTTTGCCCTTCTCCATTGCACGAGCATGTACCCAACCCCGTACGAATCGGTTCGGCTCGGAAGCATCACTCAGTTGCGTGAAACATACCCGAATACGGTGATTGGAATTTCGGATCACACATTGTCCAATTTGCCTGCCTTGGCCGCAGTCGCGCTCGGAGCATCAATCATTGAGCGACATTTCACTAGCGACAAGTCATGGGTCGGCGAAGACATCAGTATTTCAATCGATCCGGGCGGTTTGAAGGAATTGATCGACGGATCCAAAATTGTTCATGCTGCCAGTGGTGGCTCAAAAACGGTTCTAGCTGGTGAACAACCGACAATTGACTTTGCCTATGCATCCGTAGTGTCGATCTCGCAGATCAGTGCTGGCGACGTTCTGACGGACCAAAACATTTGGGTTAAGCGACCAGGGACAGGTGAGATTCTCGCCTTCGATTTCAATCAGGTCGTTGGTAAACGGGCGACCAGATCAATTGGTCGTGGTGAGCAATTGAAGTGGACCGATGTCGAATAAGCGTCACATTGCCTTCATAACAGGGACTCGTGCCGACTTTGGAAAACTAAAGCCGCTCATCCTTACATCGGTTCAACATGGTTGCAAGGTTTCGGTTATCGCTACCGGCATGCATATGCAAAAACGATTTGGCTCAACCGTGACCGAAGTAAAGCTTCTTCCACCAGAGATCGAAATTGTTTCGTTCGTCAATCAGACCGACAGCGACACGATGGATCGTGTCGTCGCCAACACCATCTCTGGCCTGTCCGACTTCCTCGATCAGCACAAACCCGATGCACTCGTGGTTCATGGCGATCGCCCGGAAGCACTCGCTGGGGCGATCACTGGTGCGCTTCGCAATACTCCCGTGATTCACATTGAAGGCGGTGAGTTATCGGGGACGATCGACGGTGTCATTCGCCATGCGGTCAGCAAGCTTTCCCATATTCACTTAGTTGCCAACAAGGACGCTCGTACAAGACTCATCCAACTCGGAGAGCAACCGGAGTCGATTCACGTCATCGGGTCACCAGATATCGACATCATGTTGTCGCCGGATCTTCCAGATATAGAGACCGCAAAGCAGCGTTACGGCATTTATTTCAATGACTATCTCATCGCCATCTTTCACCCGGTCACCACGGAACAAACCGAAAGCAAGGTAGCGGCCGAACAATTTGTCGGCGCACTCCTTGCAAGCCAACGAAATTTTATTGTCATTCATCCCAATAACGACACCGGCTATCAAGACATCCTTGACCAGTACTCTCGATTCGATCAAGACTCTTCGCGATTTCGCTGCTTTGAGTCGTTGCGATTCGAATATTTTCTAACCCTTCTCCGCAACGCGTCAGCAATTGTTGGCAACTCAAGCGCAGGAATTCGCGAGGCACCGTTTTACGGAATTCCGACGGTTGATATTGGGTCCCGTCAACGGGGTCGGCACGAAGAAAAGAGCATTATTTCTGTGCCCGCAGAGTCTTCCGCAATTCTCGACGCCATCGCCGAAGCAGTAGCCATGCCACACGCATCGCCTCAGTCATCATTTGGTGATGGACAGTCGGCGAAACGATTCGGCGAACTTATCGACACAGATGTCCTCTTTTCGACTCCAATTGACAAGACGTTCGTGGACCTAAAGGACCTTATGTGAACGGGTGCATCGCAATTATTCCTGCCCGCGGCGGTTCGAAAGGCATCCCCAACAAGAACCTCAAAACCATCTCCGGACAATCGCTTGTGGCGCGCGCAATCGAGGCTGCAAAAAAGTGTCCTTCAATTACTCGAATTGTTGTCTCAAGCGACGATCAATTGATTCTCGACGAGGCGCGCCGCTTTGGGGTTGAAATTGTCCGACGGCCCGATGAACTTGCCACAGATGAGTCGACGATCGAATCGGCAATAATGCACGCGCTGGTCGAATCCGATGCCATCTCGCCGCTTCCAAAAATCCTTGTCCTTCTCCAGCCCACGTCACCGCTGAGAGACCCTGCAGTGCTCGAGAACGCGATCAGCCTTTTCGCCAAATCCGGAGAATTTGGATCCATGTATGGAGTCACCCGTGTGGAGCATCATCCGTCAAAGATGTTGATCCGTTCGGGATCGATTGTCCAACCATTCACCATCGTTAGTGACCTCTCGAGACCTCGGCAACTCCTTCCGGATGTAGTTCGACAAAGTGGAAGCATCTACATTGCAAACATCGAAAGATTCCGTGCCGAGCAATCTCTGTTCCTCCCACCAGTTGGGTGGGTTGAGGTTGATGAATCCGAAGCAATTGATATTGACCAACCGGAGGATCTAGCACGAGCACGAGAAACCGCGCGAAAATTGGATCGCTAAGACTGTGAAATTTAGCTGGCGACTGCCAAAAAAAACGTCAATTCTCATCCTTGACACGGCCGGTTCTGACATCATCCGAGAATTGTGCGGAACGGTGCCAACACACATCCTGGATCGCGAGAAACTGAACGTACCAATGTTGATCGCGACCCTGGTAAGGGGTCGAAAATCTATGCGTGAATATCAGAACACGTACATTCGGCGAGTCGGTCCGCAACTCATCATCACACTCATCGACAACGACTTGTATTTTCTGACGCTCAAAAAGCGTTTTCCGGCAATCACGACAATTGCGATTCAGAATGGGGTACGAGCCAACTACGCTCCCAGATCTCACTACGGATTCTTTTCCCTACTCGAATCAACCGAATCTCCCTCTTGCGATTATTACTGCGTGTTTAACCATCGAGTGGGCAAACAATTGAGTCGAATTATTGAAACAACTCCAGTCATTACCGGAAGCCTGAAAAACAACCAGTTTCAATCAAATTCGATCCAGGCTGAACGATTTACGGTCGCATTCATCTCCCAGCATCCTCCACGCTCAATACCCGATAGTTCAGGGGGACTCTACTTCGGGAGTTCATTTGTGCCAGATCGTGACTTTTACCGTGCGGACTTTCTCGTTGCGAACTATCTCGCAAGGTTCTGTAGCGCAAGGAGCTTTGAGTTCATTGTCTGTGGCAAGCGCGACCAAGACTTTGGGCATGAGTTCAACATGTTTTCAAGTGCCATCGGAGATCACCAATGGACCTATGCCCCGCGATCAAGTGACTTTGCAACTTATGAAACTCTTGACTCAGCGAATCTGTCGTCAGTATCGATAGCACTCTTGGCTACGAGTTTCTTGCACGTCGTAAGAGAACGGCATTTTTCTCCATAAGAGGCGAACTCACTTCCCAACATCTTGGACAGAAATTTGACGAACTCGATTTCGGTTGGCCAGCAGGATGTGAGCCACATGGTCCATTCTGGACAAATTCGCCAACCGAGTCCGAATTTGATCGTGTGATGGATTATTTGATTACGGTTGGTGACGGCGAATGGGCCCGCGAAATCGCCAAGTACACTGAAGATGTCATGGTGTTCGAC
>JBDTPW010000085.1:0-20924 GCA_039932495.1 Ilumatobacteraceae bacterium | reverse complement strand
ATTGGTGGTCGGGACCGGCGTCGATCCGGTGACCCTGCGCTTTTCAGGCGCATGCTCTGCCTACTGAGCTACCCGACCGAGAAAAGTGCATGCACCCTCTCAGCGGTCCCGACGGGACTCGAACCCGCGACCTCCGGCTTGACAGGCCGGCGTGAACTCCAGCTTCACCACGGGACCAGACTGTGAACAATCTGACCAGCACCCCCAACGGGATTCGAACCCGTGCCGCCACCTTGAAAGGGTGGTGTCCTAGGCCACTAGACGATGGGGGCATGGACGAAAATTCAGTTGAGAGAGCCATAGAAATCTAGCAGTAGGGCACCATGATTCCCCTTTTCGATTATGCCTAACCTCGCAAAACGTGACTAGTGCTCTTCAAGCGATTCGCTCTGTACCGAAACGGACCAGTCGAGGAGCCACCCCAAATATGAATAGAGATGGAGGTGAGCTAGTTCAGGATCGTCACTCGTGTCATCGAGGTCGTCGCTTTCTTGAACATCGAGCATTGTCCCAATGACGAGCCGCAAGTTATTGATTGAGCGGGTGAAAACATCGAGTTCATTTGCCGTAAGTATGAGCGTGTCGTCATCGGGCATTCGCTCGAGTGCCGCGCGCGCGACCAAAAGCGAATCGAGTCGCGATGCCATGAGTTCATCCTTCATCAGTCGCTGATACTCAACGTCTGATTCCGGGTCGTCGTGATACGCAGTTGGAAAGAGTCTGCGGAACTTGTCAGTCTTAGTGTCCTTCGACTCGCTGTCCTCCAGTAACGTGTCGCGTAGTTCGCCAAGCAGTCGCAGCAACGCGCGTCGATCTTCAATGTCAATGCACAGCAGGTATGTACCATCGCGGCCGACTCGAATAGGACCTCTTCCTTTACGGGTCACTGTGAACTCGAATCCTTTTGCATAGTCGCCCAAAGGCCATGTTCATGTAGTCGAAAGACATCAAACTCGGCTTTTTCGCGTGGACCAGAAGAAACGACGGCGCGACCTTTGTGATGGACATCGAGCATCAATTCGGTTGCCTTTTCCAAGCTGTAACCGAAGAGTTTTTGAAAAACGAAGGTGACATATGACATCAAGTTGATTGGGTCATTCCACACCAGAACTATCCACGGGCGATCAGTCTCCGCTGTCTCCGATGCTCCCGGTTCATCAACAACCACAGGACGAACTTCGGTCTCTGTCGGCACATCTACATTGTGCCGAGTTTGTCACCAGATTGGTCACTGTTCGTTTGCTGTCGTAGTCTGACAGCGTGGCATTGGGAGTTCGACCGGTCGTTCCGTCGCGACTCACCGCGAGGCTTTTTAGTCACGGTTCGCCAACGGAAGCAGGTTCGCAATCCCAAATCGGCCAGTCTCCGAATCAACAGACTCCGAATCGATTCAGCTCGTATGTTGCCCTTACTAAACCGCGGATCATCGAGCTACTCCTTGTAACCACAATTCCAACGATGGTGCTGGCAGAAAAGGGGTGGCCGGCATTCTCGCTCATGGTCGTCACCCTGATCGGGGGCACGCTCGCCGCGGGCGGTGCCAATGCAATCAATATGTATATCGATCGTGACATCGACCGGCTTATGACCCGCACCCAGGGTCGGCCCCTTGTCACTGGTGTCATTACTCCAAAAGCGGCGCTGACATTTGCGATCGCACTCGAGATTTGCGCATTCGCTGTGCTTGCGATTGGCGCAAATGTATTGGCCGCTTGCCTGGCGCTCAGTGCAACGCTCTTTTATGTCTTTGTCTATTCACTTTGGCTAAAACGTACGAGCAAACACAATATTGTGATTGGTGGCGCTGCCGGTGCGGTACCCGTACTCGTTGGATGGGCGGCGGTAACAAATTCGTTGTCGTGGACACCGCTCGTACTATTTCTGGTCATTTTTTTCTGGACACCACCGCACTTTTGGGCGCTTGCGATTCGTCATACTGACGAGTATCGAGCGGCAGGTGTGCCCATGCTTCCGGTAGTCGCATCGTTGCACCAAACGATTCGCAGCATGTTCATGTATTGCATCATCCTCGTGATCACGACCATTGCCCTCATTCCCATCGCAGGGATGGGTTGGATATATGGGGTTACGGCGGTGGTGTTTGGGGCTGCGTTCACTCTCGGTGCCCTTCGACTCGGTCGCGATCCAAGCGAGCAGCGCGCCATGCGCTTATTTTCGTTCTCAATCACCTATGTAAGCGTGCTTTTTTTGGCACTTACCGTAGATGTATTGCTCCGTTGAACCAGCCGAAAATGATGCGAAGTTCGGGCTCGTTCACCTCAGATTGTTAGTGTCGTAAGCGACTATGACAGCCATTGACGCGAGTTCGACCGTGAACTCCGATTCCTCTCAAACTAAGAGTTCTGGAGACATCCTCGGATCAATTGCCGTGTGGATTACCACGACCGAGCACAAACGCATCGGCCGTCTGTTCATGCGCGGTGGCTTTTTCTGGCTACTCGGTGTGGTTGGAAGTGGCGTTGCTCTCGGCATTGAGCGAATTGACTCGAATTCGAGCCTCTTTCCGACCAACAGCATTGTTCAATTATTTTCCTTTTTCCGTACGGGTCTTGCCATTGGCGTACTCGCACCGTTGCTAATCGGCGTAAGCATTGCGATCGTCCCATTGAAAATCGGCGCGCAGTCAATTTCCTTTGCTCGAATGGCGCTTTTCGGTTTCTATTCGTGGTTGATTGGAAGTGCCGTCGTAATAATCGCAATCATCGGCAATGGTGGCCCGTCCGGCGGAGATCCACAAATGGTCGACGCGTATCTGCTTGGTGTCGGTCTCATTCTCATCGGGTTGCTCTTCGCGGCGATCTCCGTCGGCACAACAGTCATCTGCGCTCGTAGACCGGGGCTCGCGCTGTCTGATATGTCTGTATTTTCCTGGTCCGTATTTGTTGGGTCGGTAGGACTCGTTCTAACGCTCCCAATTCATCTCGGATCAGTCATCTATCTAGCCGTCGATCACCACTACGGCCGCCTGGCATTTGGCGGAAATTACGGAATCGATAAATGGCTTGGCGACGCATTCAGCCAACCGCAAACATTCATTTACCTCATTCCTGTTCTTGGCGTATTGGCCGAGATCGCTTCGCCCAACGAATCAATGCGCGATGTCGCGAGAATGGGTGGATTCATCGGTGTTGGGGTCTTATCCACGGCCGTATTGGGAGCCGTCACCCGTACGCCGCATCTCTTTGAATGGTCTGGTTCGTTTAGCGACAAAATCACTAGCGCGATTCCCTACGCAATGTTCAATCTGCTGCCAATACTTGGAGTCCTGATAGTCCTCGCCGTGTCGCTCCTCGCCATCAAATCCGAGTCGGCGCAAATGAGCGCATCGCTCGTGCCCGCCTTGCTTGGCGTGGGAATGATCTTCACCGGAATGGTTGGCTACGCCATACAAATGATTGCTCCGGCAAACTTGGGTGGCACGGTATTTGAGGAAGGTGTTTTCGTCTACGTTGGGTACGGCGCCGTGCTTGTCGTCATTGGCGCAATCTCACATTGGAGCAGCGAACTTCGCGGCCGCCTCTTGCCAAGCGAAGCAGTCATCGGTCTTGGGGTGGCAGGATTCGCAGCCACCGTGTTGGCATCGTTGCCATATCTGATTGTCGGATTCGCGGATCAGCCCGCAAATTCGACGTCGGATTTTCAATATGAAGGTCCACAGGCGCTATGGAGCATTTGCGTGACTGTTGGACACGTGTTGATGGCACTCGTGATCATTGGTTTTTCAGCGCTGATCCTTAAGCCCCAGTCGTCACAAGCAAGGTCGTCGTCATGAGTTCGATGGCCATTTCGCCACCACGAGTGGCACCCAAGAACCAGGTATTGCTCGGCACAGCCTTTGCCGCAAGTGCCGTGTTCATGTTGATGTTTGGCATGCTTTCGATTTGGTTGCGGTTTCGCGATGCGTCTCCATTACGTAAGTCATCAGATGGGGTCAAGATGATTCATGACTGGCTCCCCGCTGACATTGAAATACCTGGGGTGGCGACGAACACGATTCTGATCACACTTGTGATGGCATGCGTGATTGCTCAATGGGGCGTGTACGCGGCAAGGCGAGCTGATGCCGCACATGCATACCTTGCCTTGGGAATAGTTGTCGTGCTCGGAATTGCCGCGATCAATGCCCAAGTTGCGGTGTATGTGCAGATGGGTATCGGTATTGGGGATGGCGCGTATCAAACAATGTTCTACGCGATCACCGGAACGATGACTGCGTTGCTCATCAGTGGTGTCGCGTTCAGTCTCGTTGCACTCTTTCGCGCGCTTGGCGGGCGACTACGTGATCATCAAGTGGTGAGCGCCCATGCGCTGTATTGGTACGCCATCACCGCCGCGTTTGTATCCATGTGGTTCGTTGTGTACGTGCAGAAGTAGGACGACACATGTTCACGACGGGATCCAAATATTTTCTCGGCCTAAGTGTGCTTGCCGGAGTCGCGTTTGCAGTTTCAATGTTCTTTGCCAACCCTTCGGCACTTGGGGCCACTGCGTTAATCGGACTCATTGGGGCGCTTGCTCTGTTGGCCGGTGTCATTTTGTTTGCCCGAGACGGCGATGTTGGTAGCGGCGAGGTGACGGCCTCAAGCAATCGTCCAGCTCCGAAAAGCATGTGGCCATTGGTGACGGCCGGTGGCGCGGCGCTGTTGTTGATTGGCACGATAACTCAACCGGTGTTTTTTCTCTTTGGAATTGTCGTACTTGTCGCCGCATTTGTCGAATGGATGGTTCTCTCCTGGAGTGAGAGCGCATCCTCCGATGATGAATTCAACGCGGGAGTTCGAAAGCGATTGCTCAACCCGATCGAATTTCCGGTGCTCGGTGCAGTTGGTCTTGGCCTATTGATATTCAGTTTCTCCCGTGTCATGTTGGCGGTTGACTCCCGTTTTGGAGTTGCTTTGTTCATCATCATCGGTGCATTGCTGATCGTTGGTGGTGTGTTGTTTGCGATGCGCCCAACGCTCAAGCAAGGACTCGTTACTGCAATTTGTGCCCTTGCGGCGATCGCGATTGTGGGCGCCGGGGTTTCTGCCGCCCAAACCGGCATGCGATCTGAACTTGTGGCCGCAAGATATGAAAGCGATCACGAAGTTCAACGCGAGTGTGGTGCCACTGCGACGGATTACGGCGATAGCGGAGTTACTCAAACGATCTCGTCTGTAAGTGGGGTGAACGCGACCGTTGAATTCGTCGACGGAGAGCTACTTGCACATGTTCAAGGTATGACGGGTATGCAGAGGGCAATAACAATCCCACGTTCGAGTCCGTCCAACATCATCTTCCGTAATTTCGATTCCGGAAGATTCAGGCTGGTTGCTCACCTGGGTTCAAGACAAGTGACCGAGGGTGTTGTCGAAGAAGTGGTTGCGTGTACCCAATTGATCAAGAGTGGGGCCGAGCAGTTGCTCACATTGTCAATACCGAAGTCTTCGGCGGCCAACGGCCCGTACTCCCTATCCATAGCCGGAGTTGACGACCAATCAATCGACTTGGTGGTGCCGTGAATCACTTCAATATGCGAGGGCGGATGCTGGTTCTTTTGCATAGGCTCTCGTCCGTGCTTCGACGCCTGCGCGGTTGGATTCTTGCCGGGGGCACCGTCATCGTCATGGCTGGCTGTGCAACAAATGCGGCCCAAGATACGTGGAAACCAAAAGGCGCGAACGCAACCAAGATCGACAATCTGCAAAAGCCGGTGTTTGCCGCCGCTGGTGTCGTGGGAATCATCGTCTTTGCCGCCGTGATCTACTGTGTCGTCAAGTTTCGTGATCGTGGTCAGCCAATTCCGCGTCAGACACACGGAAATCCTGCATTGGAAATCACGTTGACGATCATTCCGGCGCTCATTCTCACCGTCGTAGGAGTTTTCACGGTTCGAACGGTGTTCGATCTAGCCAAGACAAGTGATACCGAAATGATCATCAATGTCACCGGCCAGCAGTGGTGGTGGGAATACGATTATCCCGTCCAAGAGCAGTACGGCATCACCCAGCCGATCGTCACGTCTGGACAATTGGTCATACCGGTCGGCACAAAGGTATTGCTGCGCGAGACAAGTCGAGACGTCATTCACTCATTTTGGATACCAGCATTGAACGGAAAACGTGATGCAGTGCCAGGGCGTATTCAGACAAACCGTATCGAGGCCGATCAACCCGGAATCTACGCCGGCCAATGCACAGAGTTTTGTGGACTCTCCCATGCCAACATGCGAATGGAGGCGGTGGCTTTGAGCAAGGAAGACTTCGCCAAATGGGTTGCCAACCAACAGAGCGAATATGTTGCACCCGCAGACGGGACGTTGGCCAAGGAAGGTGAAGCGGTCTTCCTCAGTCAATGTGTACGTTGCCACCAAGTCAACGGTTTGACCCGAGCCGACGGTTCGCCCGCAATTGCCACCGCAGATGAAAACGTGTGGGCGGGTGTCGCACCAAACCTCACTCACTTAATGTCGCGAAATACCTTTGCCGGCGCAATGTTCGATCTTTCCACACCTGAGTGTCGCAAGGATGTGTGGGAATCCGATTCGGCCACATTCGGGCCAAAATATCTTGCCGGCGTAACTGAAGAGTGCTTAAACCAAACCGCGCTGCGCAATTGGTTGCGCAATGCTCCGGCAGTGAAACCGATGTATACAAACCCGGCGTTGCTCTCGGCTACCGACGGTAAGTACCGCGGCATGCCGTACCTGGGACTATCGGAATCGGATATCGAAAAACTCGTAGCCTATTTGCTGACGAGACAGTAAACGGAGAACTCAGTGGCCATCATCGAACGTCCAGCATCGAATGTCGCTCTTCCGTTTGTCGATGCTCCCGTGACCGCGTCCTCCACATTTGGAGTTCTCAAGCGGCCGGTAGCGGCCACGGGATGGAAGTCGTGGGTCTTCACCGTCGATCATAAAAAAATTGGAATCATGTACGGCGTGACCGCCATGTTTTTCTTTGTCGTCGGCGGCATCGAGGCCCTACTCATTCGGTTACAACTGGCCGCGCCGAACGGCAAGGTATTGAACGCAGACGTGTACAACCAGATGTTCACGATGCATGCGACGACGATGGTGTTTTTGTTCGTCATGCCGATGGCCGCGGCGTTCGCTAACTATTTCATTCCTCTTCAAATTGGTGCTCGCGACGTAGCGTTTCCACGCCTCAACGCGTTCGGGCTGTGGGCTCTTATTTCCGGTGGAATTTTCGTCAATCTGGCGTGGTTTCTCGGTGGTGCGGCCGACGGCGGTTGGTTCATGTATGCCCCTAACTCTGGGCCGGTGTTTTCCCCAACGCACGGTGTCGACTTCTGGGCACTTGGGTTGCAAATTGCCGGAATTGCGTCGTTGACGGGTGCAATTAACTTGATCGTGACGGTGCTAAATATGCGGGCGCCGGGGATGAACATGATGCGCATGCCGATCTTTTCCTGGATGGCACTTATCGTTCAATTCCTTCTGTTGTTCGCGGTTCCCGTCATCACTGTTGCATTATTTTTGCTCACCTTCCAACGAAACTTCGGTGCCACATTCTTTGACGTGAGCGCTGGCGCCGATCCGTTGCTATGGCAGCACCTGTTCTGGATTTTCGGCCACCCAGAGGTGTACATCCTGGTTCTGCCGAGTTTTGGCATTGTCTCCGAAGTGCTTCCGGTATTTTCCCGCAAGCCATTGTTCGGGTATCCATTCGTTGTATTTTCGGGAGCCGCGATCGGTTTCGTCGGCTGGGGAGTGTGGGCTCACCATATGTTTGCGTCGGGCCTCGGGCCAGTTTCAGTTGCCGTGTTTTCAATTACCACCATGCTGATTGCGGTCCCGACAGGGGTGAAGATCGTTAACTGGACGCTCACGCTGTGGGGTGGAAAGTTGTGGTTCACGACGGCGATGAAATTCTCGATCGCCTTAATCGTCCTATTCACCGTTGGCGGGCTATCCGGTGTCACCCACTCGGTTGCACCATCGGACACTCAGCAAACCGACACGTATTACATCGTCGCTCACTTCCACTACGTGTTGTTTGGTGGTGCGGTGTTGGGACTGTTCTCCGGGTTCTATTACTGGTGGCCAAAGGTATTCGGCAAGATGCTCAGCGAGAAGATCGGTACCTGGAATTTCTGGCTGATGGCCATCGGCATGAATCTCACGTTTGGACCAATGCACATTCTCGGACTGCAGGGCCAGCCACGTCGTATGTACATCTGGACTGAGGCCCGCTCCGGTGAAGGCTTCTTCAATCTTGGATTTTGGAATCTGATCTCGTCCATTGGCGCGTTCGTGATTGCGCTCGGCGTGTTGCTGTTCCTTATCAATGTTGTGCATACCGCACGCAAAGGCGAAAAGGCCCCGCTTGATCCATGGGACGCGCGAAGCCTGGAGTGGTTAACGACGAACCCGCCAAAGGAACACAATTTCGATGTCATCCCAACGGTGCATCATCTCGACGAATTTTTCCATCGCAAGTACAAGGAAGACGAAAACGGCGCGATGGTCAAACTAAAGAGCGCCGAGGACATCATGGCCGAACAGGAACGAAACGCAGATGCACACATCCACCTGCCGTCTCCGTCATACTGGCCGCTCGTGCTCGCCTTTGGTTTACCGGTTACTGCTTACGGAGTCATCTTTTCGGTACCGCTGGCTATATTTGGCGGAATAATTATTCTGTTCGGCGCATTCGGCTGGGGCCTTGAGCCGGCGACCGCAAAGCCATCCGATTACGACCCGCCGATTAATACCGGCGATCATTCGGGGGAGGTGGTCGCAGTTGGCTGACCTAGCAGTGCACAACGAAGCGGATCACAACGCTCACGGTTCGTCTAGCGGTATATCCAATATCAAGTTGGGCATGTGGCTCTTTCTAGGTTCAGAGTGCTTGTTGTTCGGTGGCCTCATCTCGACGTACATGTTGTATCGCGGGCGTGTAAGTCAGGGTCCGACCCCATCTCAAGTGTTCGACATTCCGTTCACGTCGGTGAGCAGTTTTGTGTTGTTAATGAGTTCTTTGACAATGGTGCTGGCCGTATCGAGCGCCGCCAAAAAGGATGATCGCGGAACAACGCTGTGGCTCGTAGTCACGGCACTACTTGGGGCAACATTCGTTGGCGGCCAGGTATACGAATTCACCGCGTTCAAGAGTGAGGGCCTTGGATTCGGAACAAGCTTGTTCTCCTCGAGCTTCTATACACTCACCGGTTTCCACGGTGTGCACGTAACGGTCGGCATCATCATGCTCATGGCGATGGTTGGAATCATCCAGCGAAGTGAGTTCCCGGGAAGCAAGGCCGAGACGATCGAGATGATTGGTTTGTACTGGCACTTTGTGGACATCGTCTGGATAGTCATCTTCACCCTGATCTATCTCATTCCGGTCTGATCGTGACAACAACGCACGCTCAGACACCGGAAACGGAACACGGCATGAGCAATGCCGGGTACGTTCGGATCGCGCTGATCTTGGGCTTCATCACAGCCCTCGAGGTTTCGACGTACTACGTCGACTTCGGTCCTCTGTTTTTGCCCGCATTGCTGATCATGATGTCGATCAAATTCGTCATGGTGGTGAGTTATTTCATGCACCTCAAGTTTGACAACAAGTTGTTCAGCATGATGTTCTACGCGGGGTTGATTCTTGCCATTGGGGTCTATTCTGCGGCACTTGCTACTTTCAAGTTTTTTCTCAACTGATTATCGCTAGACGGGTTCGATCATGACAGCGATGCAAATCGCAGTGAATAGTCACCCTTGGCGATATCAGGCTCATCCAGAGGTGTGGCTACTCGTGTTTGTCATTGTCGCCGGCTACACCTACGCAATTCGTGTCATTGGACCGAGGGTGCTCGGGTCAACACCGGCGATCACGAGACGGCAAGGCGTGGCGTTTTTCTTTGCCGTTCTCATCTTGTGGTGTGCTTCGGACTGGCCGATCCACGACATTTCCGAGGAGTATCTCTATTCGGCGCACATGCTTCAGCACATGATGCTGTCCTACTTCATGCCGCCACTCATGCTGCTTGCAATTCCACGTTGGCTGTTTGATGCGGTCGTTGGAAACGGGCGGGCGAGGCAAGTGGTTCGCATTCTGGTCAAACCAGTAGTCGCAGCTGTTTTGTTCAATTTGGTCGTGATGATTTCTCACGTTCCTGATCTGGTGAACCGCAGCGTGTCCAACGGCCCGCTCCACTATTCGCTACACGTATTGCTCGTCAGCACGGCGCTGCTGATGTGGATGCCAATCTGTGGTCCGGATAAGTCGTACCAACTTGGTTATGGCGGGAAAATGGTCTATCTCTTTTTGATGTCGGTAGTGCCGACCGTTCCTGCGGCGTGGCTAGCCATTGCCGACGGCGTGGTGTACGAGCATTACGACATTCCAGTACGAGTCTTTGGCTTGTCAGCCACGACAGATCAACAATTGGCGGGAGCGGTGATGAAGAGTGGTGGGACCATCTATCTTTGGTCGATCATCGTGTTCATTTTCTTTCGACGATTCATCGGGAATTTTTCCGCAGAGCAGTCATATCGAGACGAACCGTTGGTTAGTGCCAGCGGAACCAACGACTAGCTAAAAGCGGTGCCAGAAAAGCCCACAGGCAAAGTGTCACCCACGAAGACTGGGGATGCGAGCCGGCGTTGGTTAATGCTTCACGTAACACATCGGCCAACGCGCCGGAAGGCAATCGAAGGGCAATAGATTGCAAGCCACTTGGCAACGACGCGATTGGAATGACTACTCCGCCAACGAGCAGCAAGAGTAGATAGACGGCGTTTTGGGCAGCCAAGTTGAGTTCAGCGGTCAATGTTCCGGCCATCAAAAGTCCAAGTCCGGCGAACGCAAGCGTTCCCAACGCAATTGCCGCGACACACTGCATCCACGAGGTGCCATTCGGACTCCAACCGAGAATCACGCCGATGATAATCAGGATCAAACACTGCAGCGCTTCGACCACTCCAACGGCACAGGTCTTGGCGAGAATCAACCTTGGCGTACCTAGCGGGGTTGCACCGAGTCGCTTCAACACGGAATATGAACGTTCAAAACCAGTAGCAATCCCAAGGCTGACCATCGCCGTTGACATCACGGCAAGAGCAAGAATTCCTGGAAGAAGGAAATCCACACTGCTTTGCTCGCCGGTTGGGAGCACATCGACGTTACTAAAGAAGAGGAGCAGGAGTGCCGGAATTCCAATGATCACAAGCAACTGCTCACCGTTCCTGGCAATGACGGCGAGTTCCACTCGTAACTGGCTGATCAGCAATTTCATTGCTGATCCCCTCCAGTGAGCCGCTTGAACACGTCTTCAAGACGCTGTTGCCCTGCTCTCAAGTCACTGATTTCCGCACCCACATTGGCCATCCACTGCGATAGTGCGGCTATCCGTTGGGCATCGGCGATGCCGATGACAAGAAATTCATATTCGTCGACTTGCTTGACCTCAAGCCCAAGATGCCGAGAAAGTTCGGCCGAATCGAATGTGGAAGGCGATCGAAATCGAATTTCGTCTCGACCTTGTCGCAACTCCTTGAGCGATCCGTCGGCAATTATTTTGCCATTGTTAAAAATGATCACTTTGTCTGCAATACGCTCCGCCTCATCGAGCTCATGAGTTGCCACGACAACTGCGCATCCGTTTTTGGCAAGCTGACCAATGATGTTGCGAATAAGGTCGCGACCATTGACGTCGACACCCGATGTTGGCTCATCCAAGAAGGCGACGACGGGTTGAGCGGCAAGGGCCATTGCCAGTGACAATCGTTGTCGCTCGCCGCCGGAAAGCCTTCGCCATGAGCGACCGCGGAGTTCTGACAATCCGACCTGAGCGAGGAGTTCCTCGGGGTCCACGGATTTTCCGTACAGGTTGCAAAAGTGTCGAGTCACCTCTCCAACCCGTGCACTCGGGTAAACGCCGCCACTTTGGAGCATGACTCCCATCTGTTTGTTCAATGCGCCACGTTGTGTTTGCGGATCAAGCCCGAGCACGCGAATTCGGCCGGAACTGGGGACTCTAAATCCCTCGCATACTTCGATTGTTGAAGTTTTGCCGGCGCCGTTCGGACCGAGAACAGTTGTTACTTCACCTGCGTTGGCGGTAAACGACACGCCTGCGACTGCTCGTACGTTTCCGTAGTTGACAACGAGATTCTCGACGTTGACGGCGGGATGATTCGTCGACTCCACATTGCAACAGTACGCAAATCAGACGGTTGGCCCCATGTCGCACCGCTAACCTGAATTGTTAGTGATTGACATCCGACTGTTGCGATCCGATGGTGACGCCGTTCGAAAAGCGATGCGTCGCCGCGGTAAGCCAGAACTGCTTGAGCAATTGGACGATGCCGAACGTGTCGATGGGCGACTGAAGGAAATAGTTGTGGAGCGGGATGCGATTCGTCACAGAGTCAATCAAATTTCTAGCGAAATTGCCGCCATTCGCCGTGAGGGGAAGGGGCAAAGCGGCGACGCATTGATGGACGAGAGTCGGTTACTTGGCGACAAGGAGCAGAAACTCGCCGCAGAATTTGATCAGGTCAACGCGACCCTGCGAGATCTCCTGCTGCGTGTGCCCAACATCATTCACCAAGATGCGCCCGACGGGGCAACGGATCGCGATAATCCGGTTGTTAGCGGTCCACATAATTTGCCAGCCACATTTGCCGACTTCCAACGCATTCCGCATTGGGAGTCAGCCACCGCATTGGGGATACTGGACAATGAGCGGGCGACAAAAATCAGCGGCGCGATGTTCACAATGCTACGCGGAGCCGGGGCGACGTTGGCACGCGCGTTGTGTCAATACGCACTCGACCAAAATGCCGATGCGTTTGAGGAAATTCGACCACCTTCACTAGTGACAACGGCGACGCTTACTGCAACTGGACAGCTGCCCAAATTCGCCGATGATGCGTTTTTTATCGAGCGTGATGATCTGTGGTGTATTCCCACTGCAGAGTCACCACTTACGTCCATTCATTCGGTTGAAGTACTTGCCGAAAATGTTTTGCCGCTCCGCTACATGGCCTATACGCCTTGCTATCGACGGGAGGCCGGATCTGCGGGCCGCGACACTCGGGGAATGCTGCGTAGCCACGAATTTGACAAAGTTGAGATCTTCTCTGTGGCCACACCCGAACAGGCTCCGGCAATGCTCAACGAATTGCTCGATCGAATTGAACGAGTGATCGCAGGTCTAGGGCTTCCATATCGGACAATTGAAATTTGTTCCGGAGATCTAGGACAAAGCCACCACCGTGGTTTTGATGTTGAGGTGTATGCACCTGGATGCGACCAGTGGCTGGAGGTGAGTTCGGTAAGTTGGTTCAGCGACTACCAGGCTCGCCGTGCCGACATTCGATTTAAACGAGCAGGTCAAAAGGGAACCGAAATCGCCCATACCCTCAACGGCTCGGCGTTGGCAGTTCCACGAGTGTGGGCGGCGATCGTGGAAAACTTTCGCCAAGCCGACGGATCGATTCGCGTACCGGAAGTTTTGGCTCCCTATATGCGTGGTATCTCTGTCATTTCGGCGAACTAACAAAAGTCGTTGACGATGTCACTACGAGATCGGCGAGTTCAATATGAAACCGCCGGAATCGAGCGACGCGATCTCAGCGATAGTCCCATTGAACAATGGCACCGGTGGTACGTCGACGCGCTTAATGCAGAAGTGGCAGAACCAAACGCAATGACCTTGGCGACGACCGGCCTAGACGGAACGCCAGATGCGCGAGTTGTACTGGCCCGTGAAGTTGACGAGCGCGGATTCGTGTTCTACACCAACTACACAAGCGATAAGAGTCAACAACTGGAAAACCGATCAACCGCCGCGGCGGTGTTTGCCTGGCTCGATCTGCATCGACAGGTTCGAATTCGCGGATTTGTTGAAAAAGTCTCCGACGCCCAAAGCGATGAGTACTTTTCCTCACGTCCACGGGAGTCGCAAATTGGTGCATGGGCATCTCCACAGTCGCAAGTCATTGCAGATCGCCAATTTCTTGAACTACGTGTCACCCAGTTCAACGAACAATTTGCCGATCAATCCGTTTCAAGACCTCCGACATGGGGTGGTTGGCGTTTGTTACCGAATCAATGTGAATTTTGGCAGGGCCGACCAAATCGCTTGCACGACAGATTTCGATACACCCGCATGCAAGATGCCAACAAATGGCAAATTGAGCGGTTGGCTCCGTAGCGCAACTACAAAGCCAACGTCGGCCAATTAATTGCGGCCTCGGCTAGCCCGTCGACAAGAGCCTGGGTGTGCGGGGTGAGCGCCGATCCTTTCCAGTTTGCCCAGTAGGGACTTGTTCCTCTGACGCGGGGCGGGAGTTCAATTTGTACTCCGCCACCGCGGGGCAAATTCACCGGGTTGAGCGGGTGCTGTCCGGCCAATTCGATGGGGATCTGTTGCAGATCATGTTCGATTGCATATGTTGGCAGCCACGACCTCAGGTACCTTGCCACATGCGACGCCAACTCACGATTCTTTCCACCGAGAAGAAGAGTCTTGAACAGATCTTTGCGACCATATCCGTGAATGGTGACGACGACATCAACATGATCGATGAACGAGGCCAACGTCGGAGAATCTGCTGGATCGATTTTGTGTGAGTCGATATGCCACTTCAAATCCGGTGGTTGGTGGACGCCATAGTACGACGACCCAGACTTTTCCGCCGCTAATCGGGCGACGATGTCGGTTTGTTCCTCTAACGAGCCGCCGTGAAATGCCATGAATCCGAATGAACTGCGCAGTTCACAGATCTCATCCACACCCGGGTGTGCAAGCAGATGTTTGAACATCACATGGCCACTTGGTTCGACTTCGGACCGCGTTGGCGCCTGACTGCGAAAACCACCGCCAGTCCAACAATGACAATGAATGTGAGGGCAAGTTTTGGCGATCCTTGACGTTGGAGAAATGTCGCCAATTGCGTTTGCCTGTTCTCAACTCGGCGAAAGAGTGCATTGCTCGTTGTTGACTCGGAAATCGCCAGGTACCAGTACCACGTGAGATATGTGCCGATGAGGACGAAGCACACCGCCGCCAGCCGATCGATGTAACGCAATCCACCGCGTAGGAAACGAAGTAAGCCGCTTTGGGCGAATGCGAGCGTGACCGTAAGTGCGCTCACCAACAGGGCCATCCCGACTCCGTACAACCCGATGCTGACGACGCCTGAAACAAATCCGTTAGTACCGATACTGCCAAAGATTGCAGTGGTCAGGAATCCAATCGTGCAACCAATTGACGCAATCGCATATGCAACTCCAAACAGAAACATGGCAGGAACCGTTCGGTCTCGCCCGCCGGAAATGTTTGGTGCCGTAAGGGGAGGTTTCCAACCGGCGAGCATCGCCAGCCCAATGAAGATCATGGCGATACCGATGGCAAATCCTGCGTACTTAGCGTTTAGTTCAAGCCATTGGGTAAAGAGGCGCGAAATCGTTCCAACCACTAAGAATACGGCGATGAATCCGAGCGACACTGCCGAACTGACAATGAGCGCCCGTCGCAACGAAGCGCGCTGCGTACCCCGATCGCCGGAATTATCAAGTTCCAGAAAATACAGTAAATAAGCCGGTAACAGAACGAATCCGCACGGGTTTACCGCAGCCAGCACACCAAGCAAAAAACTGTAAGCAAAGTTTCCCTGTATGCCCAGCAGGCCCACCTGCATCGTCATCATGTTGGAAAATTTTCCGCGATAGTCGCTTCCAGAGTCGCAGCAGTTAATTCGCCGGCGTGCTGACTAACGATTCGGCCGTCGCTGGCGACGAAAATTGTAAACGGTGCGGTGGCAATCCCCAGTGCCGTCACTAACGATCCGCTTGGCTCGGTGAACAATTCATAAGTCACGCCCCACTTTTGTGCAAATTCTTGCGCAACTGCGGCCGAGTCGTTCATGTTCAGACCAATGAAACGAATGGAGTCCCCATATTTGCGATGAGCGGCAGCAAGAACCGGCATCTCGCGCCTGCATGGCTCGCACGTGGAGAACCAAAAGTTGATGAGGAGTGGCGTGCCGATCAAATCAGCAGTCGACATCGTCGATCCAAGTAGGGAAATGATCGGGCTGGTGGGCAGCGTCGAATCGGTTAACTCATCGTTTGTGCCAATTGTCGGATACGGAACCAGGCCGGGGGTAGTAAGGATCGCATCAACTGTCGGGTCTGAATTGGCGCTCCAATACCATCCGATGGCAACGCTCAACACCAGTGCCGAGACGAGAGAACTGATCAACAATCGGCGGCGGGTGGGCACGACTGCAGGATACTGAGCCGTGCCCACCATCACCGATCACAGTGGCGAGCCTCCAATCATGCGACTAGATGAGCAGGGATTGGAACCTCGTTGATCACGGCATGGCCGATGTTTCGAGTTGCCGGACGACCTCGCGGGCGCTTGGTTGTACAAATGCGTCCCTCTTCAAGTAGTTCGCCTCCCCATACTCCCCATGGTTCGCTTCGTTCCAGCGCGCCTTGTAAGCACTCGACTCGAGACGAACACTTGGAACAGATGACCTTGGCCCGGGAAACATCAACGAACTCTTCGGAAAAGAACAGATACGACAACGTGCCGTTGCCGTCGCTGCACCGCCGTGGTGAGAGGACCATAACTTGATCGTCGAACTCATCTGAGTTCAATGTCGATTGTGTCGTAAGTGTCTGCATTATGTTGTCCTTTCTTTTTCGTGTTGATGATTTGGCTTCACGCCGGAGAGTGAGGGGGAAAACAAAAAGACCGCCGGTTTTACCCGACGGCCTCGTGGAACTCTCCGACGTGAAATCTTTTACGTCTGGAGCCTGCCGAGGTGTCGGGCCGGGCGATTGGTGAGATACTTCACCGCTACGGCCTGATTAGTAAACCAACGCGATGCGTGCATGTCCGCAATCATTGCCGCGGAGCCCGAGAGTTGCGTTGCACTAAACATGGACCATGAAGGAAACCACACGCAGCGAGCAAAAGCAAGTGATTTAACAAAAAGACCTTTGACCCAATACTGACTAGGGTCAAAGGACAATGACTCGACCTCCCGATCCGGTGCCCGAACCCGTTAGTGGGCGAGTGTTTGCCAGCCAACGTCGGGTTCGACTTGGTGACGTGAGCCCTAAGGGTCGACTCCGTTTTGATGCCGCGGCCCGCTATTTACAAGACATTGCCAATGACGATGCCGTCGACGGCGCCTACTCGGACATTCACGGTTGGGTAGTCCGACGAACCGAAATGTGGGTCCATCGCTTTCCGGTGTACATGGAAGACATCAACTTGCGCACGTGGTGCGGAGGGTACGGTTCACATTGGGCCGAGCGACGCACAAGAATAGTTTCTGCGTCCGGCGCACTCATCGAGTCTGCGGCGTTATGGGTTCACGTGGATCTGAAGACCTTACGATCAATCCCTTTGCCAAGCGACTTTTTACCGATCGTTGATCTGGCCAGCGGTGGTCGAAAGGTGAGCGCCAAATTGACAATCGGAAAGCATTTACCGCCGCTATCCAGCGATCCAACCAAGGTGAGCCATTGGCCGGTTCGATTTACCGACATGGACGCTGTTGGACACATGAACAACGCGGCGTACTGGGACGCCGTGGAGGAATACCTCTCTCGTCACGGCACCCGTCGAGCGCCACTCCATGCCACTGTGGAACATCATCTCGCAATTGATCCAGGAAATCTGGTTCGAATATTTGAAGATGAAATTGACGATCGAGTCATCTTGCGTCACGTGTTGGACAACGATGCCGTCGCCGCGGTGACCCAACTCGTTTCGTTGTAACTCCTTGGATAGGTACGACTCAGGTGTGGACGTACTGTCGCACGCCGTCGTCGGTGTGGTAGTCAAATTCACCACGTATGCGTAAGTGCTCCAAGTGGGCATAGGTTTCGCTGTCTGCCATTGGCCCCTGGGCGCGGGGAGAAAATAGATGACCAGAGAATTCAGTGACGCTTGCCGGCTTGGCGAATTCGGTTGAAATTTGGCGCAGTCTCTCGAGTCGTCCAAGATGATGCTCCTTGATCTCCTCGCAACGGCCGGCCAGATCGGAAAATGGGTTGCCGTGAGCGGGTAGCGAAACGTTAACTCCCGATCCGAATGCCGCAACTTTGTCTAGCGAGGCGAAGAATCCGGCAAGCGGGTCGGGGGCCGATGTCATTCCGGAAATATGCGGAGTGATGTTTGGCAGCACGTGATCACCACACAGCATGACACCGGCTTCTGCGTCGAAAAGACAAAGATGATCTTCGGTGTGGCCAGGAGTATGAATGGCAATCCAATCACGATTGGCCAAGGAGATGTGTTCTCCTTCGGCGAGTCGAATGGTCGGTCGCGGCGAAGGAAACAGGGCCGGAAGTGTTCGACGAAGACGGAATTGCATTCGTCTTCTCAGCGGAAATTTGAAACCGTCGCCACCCCATGGGGTGTTGTCCCACGTCGGGCGTTGTTGGGCGGGGTTCTCCACGTCGACGTCGTCTGGTTCAGTTGGGTCGAACCATAGGCGGAAGCTTTCGTGGGTAATGATGTCCGCACCGGTTTCCTTGCGCAGACGAGCGGCACCACCGAAATGATCAGGGTGACTATGAGTAATGATGACTGAATGCACGCGTTTAAGCGGCACACCAATTGCCTTCAATCGAGCTTTCAGCGCCTTCCAGGATTCTCGCCCAGGTAACCCCGGATCGATAACCGCCACTCCACGACTGTCTTCCAGCACGTACATATTCACGTGACCGAGTCCTGGCAATGAAATGGGGAGCTGCGTGCGCAAAATGTTTGGCGCAACTTCGGTCACTTCGACGCTGGCGGGAAGCTGTTCCTGTTTCGGGGGACGTGGCTCACTCATGTGTCGGGAGAATTGATCACCACGTCCTGGACCGTACCGGTCGTGTCGGTCGATGGCGGTGGAGTGATAAACAATTTGTCGCGGTAAAAACTCAATTCGCGAACGCTTTCCTTGACGTCATCAAGGGCCCTGTGAATTCCACTCTTTGATGTTCGCTCGAGACCAATTTTTGGGTACCAGCGCTTGGCCAATTCCTTAATGCTCGAAACGTCGACACTGCGATAGTGAAGGTAATTTTCAATGTCCGGTAGATACTTGGCAAGAAATCGACGATCGGTACCAATCGAATTGCCACATAGCGGAACGGTGCGCGGGTCGACAACATGGAGTTTGATGAAGTCGAGTGTTCGCTTGCCAGCTTCTTCCAATGTGATTGTGGAAGCAGATATCGCCGCGAGCAGGCCGGATTTGGTGTGCATTTCGACGACGAAGGGGTCCATTGCCGCCAGTACTTCCACAGGTTGGTGGATGACGAGGTCCGGCCCCTCGGCGATTATCTTCAAATCGTCGTCGGTCACAATCGTGGCAATTTCGACGATGACATCTTTGACCGGATCGAGACCGGTCATCTCCAAGTCCATCCACACAAGCACCCCACGAATCTACGCCCTACGGCTACCGGAGTGAGGTGCCGTCTAAAGTCGACGAGTGGTAGAAATCGCCCTCCGCCAACTTGACCCCGATTTGCCGTTGCCGACCGTCGCGCACGTTGGCGATGCCGGCGTCGATCTCTATGCGCGCATTGGTGTCGTGATTGCACCGGCCGGTGGTCGATCACTTGTTCCCACAGGTATAGCCATTTCGATTCCAAATGGATACGTCGGCCTCGTCGTTCCGCGAAGTGGCCTAGCGATCAAGCATGGGATCACTCTCGTCAACACGCCAGGGGTCATTGATAGTGGCTATCGAGACGAATTACAGGTCGTGATGATGAATACAGATCCGCAAAATTCGTATTCAGTTGAACGTGGTGATCGCATTGCTCAATTGATTATCCAGCGCATCGAGCAAGTGAATTGGAATGTTGTCGATGAACTGGGGGGCAATGATCGTGGGGGAGGCTTTGGCCATTCCGGTCGCTGATACGTTCAAGATCTAGACGATGGAAGTCGAGAGACGATGATCTCTTCGGCCTCCAATTGAGAAATCTCCTCGTCGCTAAGCCCGAGAAATTCTCTCAATACTGTGCGGTTGTCTTCCCCTCGATACTTCGGTATCCCCTGGACCGAGGTATCCGAGCCAGAGAAATGCCATGGACTATTTGGAATTTGAATCGTTCCGGATCGTCGATCGCTGACTTGAACGATGGCGTTTCGATACTTGGCCCAATCGGTTGACGCAATTTCACTCGTACTGCGCAATCGTCCCATCGCCAGTTGAAACTTGGCGAGACGTTCCTCCAATACATCGGCGTTTGGAACTCCGATTGCCCATTGACGAAAGATTTGCTGCAATTCATCGAGATTGGCCAATCGAAGTTGAACATTGCTAAACCGGGGATCGTCACGCAAATGTTCCATGTCCATTGCCGCGAGATAGAGCTCGAACGTGCCCCGCTCCGCTGGATGTCCACTGACAACCACCATGGTCCCATCGGCCACAGTGAGAATTGGATAGTCCGCCGGCTGAAACGAGCGAATCCAATCGGGGTCAGCGTCTTGATCCCATAGTTGGTCATGGGCATGCTCATTCACATACAGCATGGTTTCGGCCATCGAAATGTCGATGTATTGTCCAACTCCAGTCTGGGTGCGCTGATAGAGCGCGGCAAGTATCGCCGCCGCGGACTCGATCGCCGTGTACACGTCGCCGTGACTGAATGGATCGTTGGCGTATTGGCCATGGCGAACATCGCCCTGAAGCTTGGTGATGCCGGTTTCCGCGTTGACCACCGGGGCATATGCGCGGCGCTCCACCCACGGTCCCGTCGATCCATATCCCGTAATTGAGGCGTAGATGAGATCAGCGCGCCCAATTGCGAGAGTCTCGTAGTCGAGCCCCATTCGCTTCATCACGCCTGGACGAAAATTTTCGACAACGATGTCACAATGCACGCTGAGTCGTTGCAAAAGATCCACAGCCT
>JBDTPW010000084.1:0-10230 GCA_039932495.1 Ilumatobacteraceae bacterium | reverse complement strand
CCAGTAACTCGCAATTTGTCAACAGGCAAACGACCACTGAGAAATAGTAAAAGGTCTGACGCGGTTCCGCTTATCGCAACAGTTTCACTTGCGGCGTCGTTCACGTGCCAATCTGCATCTGAATCTGAGGCGACCAGATGAATATGTGGCAATTCCAATTTTTGAATTGAAAATCGATGTACATGGAGGAATTCAGGGATTCCGTCTGTGGCTACATGAAGCGGAAGTGAATTCGGCGTGCCGAGGGCCAATTCGCCATCCCATCGATGTAGCTCGGCCTCCTGTACCTGATGTCGGGCTACAGCAGAAGCGGTTTGCGGATCTCCCCACCACGTCCAGCAAGGCGAAGTAACGGCTGTGGAATTAATTGCATCGATCAGTGATTGAGTTTGGACTCTCAACCACTTTCCGGCGTTTCCAGGAGAATCTGGTTTTGAAACTTCGCCCGGCCAAGGCACATCGGCAATTGCCTCCAAAATGCTATGACTCCAGAAATTTTGTACTTCGCCAATGTGAGAGACCAGGTCGAAGAGTGTCCACTCCGGGCACGACGGCACCTGCGACGTGAAATTGTCTTTGGTAATGAGCCCGGCGATTCTCTCCGATGAGCGCGCAATTTCGTCAACGTAGATCATGGGGGTTCCTCCAATTCGCTACTCAATATACATAGAACGTTTTAGAGATGGTGCATGGGGATGAGTACCATTTGGAAGTGTCAATAAATGTCCAGATCGTGTTGGATTGTCGAGATTCAGTTCAATTGGCGCGATGGTGGGCCGAAACGCTCGACTGGAAATTTGAGTGGGAGGAATCGAATCCGCGGCAACGAATTCTGCGTTAGCTAATTAATTGGTTGAACATGGGGGAGCGCAAGTGAGCAAAACTGAATACTCGGATGTAGCTAGCAAAGCAAGCGAATGGCCGCAGCGAACTAAATCGGTTCTGGTAATTCCATGTGCCGCCTTTGGTGGACTTGTTCTCGGTGTCATCGCCCGATTGTGGATGAGGTGGATTTCAACCGATCCCGAATTCTCTTGGTCGGGAACCACTTTCATTCTCCTTGGGTTTGTCCTGTTTTTTACCGGACATTCAATAGTGTTTCTGGGTCGGCAAAGAGGTTGGTCGCGAAGGTGGCTGACAGTAGCCAGGGTCTTCGCCTCCTGTATCTCCTTAGGTATATTTGGCGCCGCCGGTGCATCAATGTTTCCGACCGTACTCACCGCTTCGCTCGGTCTTGGTCGCACCGATTGGCCGCGTCCAGTCCGTCGTGTTCTCATCGTTCTCAGTCTGATTATCCCAGTCTTTATCGTGCGCGATATCGGGTCTGATTTTGGCTGGAATCTCGTCACGCTAGGTCGGATCGTTCTCTACGTTTTGATTTACCACGTCATTATTTCGACTGCTCGGATCACGGTTGCGCCGCAGCACGACTCATGGCGGATGAACCGAAGAGTTCGGGCAGCAATTTGGCTTTTGCTGGCAGGCCTCGTACTTTTGCTTGCCTTGACAATCAATATCGAATGAAATTGATCGTCGACCGGACTTTTCTTACGAAGAGGCGCTCACCGTGTTGGTCGAAATGATTGCCGACGTATTCGTATAGTTTGGAATATCGCCCAATACTTCGCCTGTCTCAGGGCTCGCCATCGTGGCTTGCATATCATCCATCGAGTCAAAGAAAACATGGGCGACTGCGTAGTAGGGCGAATCTGAGCCGGCAATGTCGGCTTCCCATTTTTTCAACTTTGGCCACTTGTCGTTCAGCATCGGCATATGCGTGTTCAGCCAGTAGTCGTTGTTGAAGTGCGTGCCTTCGCCTCGCGGATACAAAACCATAATTCGAATCATGTGCACAACCTATCACTGCTTCAAATGTTTGGAGAAGAAGTCCAAGATGATCTCGAATCGTTGTGCGCGGTGCACCGGTGATCCAGAGCGAGATAATTCGTGAGTCTCGCCGGGGAAGCGGTAGAACGTCACATCTTTGCCAAGCAGACGCATCGCCACAAATAATTCTTCTGCCTGACTAATCGGGCAACGCAAGTCGTTTTCGCTGTGGATTATTAGCAGCGGCACGTTTATGTCACGAACAAATCGGATCGGCGACATTCGCATGTATTCCTCTGCATCATCAAGATGATTTGGTCCGTGTTGAACTCGGAAAACTGTTCCGATATCGCTCGACCACTCTTCGGAGATCATGTTGTTCACGGCTCGCTCGGAACAGATGGCCTTGAACCGTTGCCCATGCTGACCGGCTAGCCAAGTTGCCATGTATCCGCCGTAACTGCCGCCGAGCATGCCAACGCGAGAGGCGTCGCAGTACGAATATTTCGCAAGCGCGCCATCAAGTACCGCCAATATGTCTTCCACATCGGCGTCGCCCCATCCGCTTCCCGGGACAACCGGATGTTTGCGTCCAAGAATTGCCTGACCCCACGCTTGCTCGCGACCGCTTGATCCGCGCGGATTGCTCATCAACACGACGAAACCAGCGGCCGCCTGTATCTGAGCTTCATCGAATAGTGTTTCGCCGTATTGAGTATGCGGTCCACCGTGAACGTTGAGCAATACCGGATACTTTTTCGACGGATCGAAATTCGCGGGTTTCATTATCCACGCATCCACCTCTGCGGGTCCACCGCTATAAGGAGTGCCGCATGGAACTGTGAAATACTCCCAAGGTTGCGGCGAAGTTGCAGCCAGGAGCGCGGCACCAACGTCGCTTACATGATGCTCCTTTCCCTTAACCAGCACATACAACTCGCTTGCCTTGTTCACTTCGCTGGCGACGAAGGCGATTGTGCCGCCGGAGGCATCGAATGACTTTGTCATCCGCTTTCCACGGGTGAGGAAGGAAGGAGCCTTCTTTCCAGTGGCGTCGACTTGCACTACGTGCGCCGTGCCGCGGTCTTCTGCATAGTTGATCAGCGTGTTGGAGTCTGACCATACCGGGGCGATCACTCCGCTAGTTGGGGAAAAAGTGCGATCGAGTGACGTCGATACCCACTGGCGTTTCCTTGTGTTGATATCTATGACGCCAATGTGCTCATTTTGGGGATACGTAAGTGGATCATCGTTACCGATGTAGGCGACTTTCGTACCATCCGGCGAAACGCTCGGCGAATAATACGAGCCATTGTGTTCGGAAAGCGAAGTGATCGAACCGTCGAGTTTCACGACGTGTAGGTCGGTAGCAAGATCGGTATCCCAGCCTTCATGCAGAGCACCGTCTGTAACGACGCCCGAGGAATCTGCGAGCCATGAGGGTGAAGAGTGCTGGTATTGACCGGGTGTGAGGTTTCGCGGCTCAGCGGTGCCGTCGGCAGGCACCACGTAAACATGTGATGGACGATCGAACACAAAATCCTCGCCATTGAGGCGAGTAAAGAACGTCTCTATTTTCCGTGGTGCCATCCACGATTCGTCTTCCTTTGTATACCGATCGTCTTGAGTTCGCGAAGTAAATGCGATCAACTTGCCGTCAGGGGACCAACGAACGCTTCCCACTCCGTCTGGCATTGTGGCGACCGTCCGAATTTCTCCGTTCGCGCCGATTGGAATGATGCACAACGTTGTTTCGCCCTTTTTCTCACTGCGACCGGATGTGAAGGCGAGCCAGGTGCCGTCGGGGGACCAAGACGGGTTTCCATCTCGCTTTTCGCCGGCAGTCAGTGGTCGAGGTGGTGTAGAGCGGTCGGCCCGCGCAATCCAGACCTGGGATCGATACTTGTTGGCCTTGAAGTCGATGCGGGTGACGACGTATGCCACAAGTTGTCCATCCGGAGAAACCGCGGGTGACGACGCGCCAATCTGATGTGAAACTATTTTTTCGGCTAGTTCTAAATTTGCGCTCTTGGTCTCGTTTGGCATTTGGTGATCGTAGTCTCGTTTTTGGATCCGGTGCTAAGTTGACTTCTAGATGGTGGTACTCGGCGTCATGTTCCTAGTCATTGGTTTTGTGTTCATGGTTCCGTCGGGTTCGATCCCTGGCTCAGTCGCGGTCAGAAATGTTCGGATTGGTTCTTCGCACGTCATGGAAACGCCCGGTCATCGTGCCGAATTCGCGCGACGCAAGAAATGGAAAAAGGTATTGTTAGGAGTCGTCCTCTTTGGACTTGGACTCCTGTTCATTGCCCTCGGTTCCTAACTTTGGAACTTGCTCACGAAATAAACGGGTTCGCTCGTTTGATTCGTCAATCAAGAAATAGTTCCATTTCAAATTCAACGACCTGGTCCCGCTCTCGTATTTCGGTCACTCCCGTGCGTCGAAAGCCACGCTTCTCATAAGCGCGCTCGGCGCTCGTGTTGCCTTTGGTGACCTGAAGGCGGAGAGTTTTGCAGTTCTGCAATCTTGACCAAGCAACAACCTCATCGATTAATTGGCCAGCGATTCCGCCGCCACGCTTCTTGGCATCCACCCACATCGAAAGTAGCCACGAGATGTCTGAACTATCATCATCAATCGCGCCAGTAACTAGCCCGACTGCGATCCCGTCATCTTGAACGCATAAGAACGTCGCTGCATCGGCCCTGGCTAAACGGATCTGCCAATCGGAATCGACGAAGGCGAACTCGCGGTCATACGTTGAACCATATGCCGTGGGACTGTCGAGTAATGCCCTCAAGCGAACTTCCCGAAGGACCGATTCATCGCCAGGTTTGAGTCGGCGAATCGCGAAACGACTAGGCAGTGAGAATCTCCACTGCCGCCTGGCCGGTGAGAAATACAGCGACGGCGGTGCCAGCTGCAACAACAACGCGACCGACCGTGCGACTACGCCCTCCACGAACGGCGGCAAAAAACTTTTCACTGGCGAAAGTTCGAAGCACAATCTGAATGACTAAGGCCGCGCCAATTGGAGGTACTGCTCCGGTAATGAGAACTGTGTACAGTGATGCACGCCCACGTCCAGGCGTTTGGGCAAATTTGTCTAGTCGGGCGGCTAATGCCGTAAAGGTCGTCGCAAAAAGCAAACCGGTGGCGAAGAGCAAAAGTATTGCCAGCCACAGTGGTGACAGGATCGAAAAGTCAGTGTTGTCGGGGGACAGGGCATCGGCCACGCCCAGCGTTCCGATTGAAAGAACGCCCATAACTAAACCTGCCGCTCCCGCTTTTGCAGGTAGCCACGAACGAATAAAGAGGTATGCAGTGGCGATAACAATTCCGCCACCCAATCCGACGAAAATGATGAATCCAATGGTTCCGGAAGACGTGATTTCGCCTACGGTTTCGTCGGCCTCAGTTAGCAGTCCCTGAGCACTGCCCGAAGTCGCTGCGAGGATTCGCATGACGAGGCGACCGACGAGCCCGAGAACTAGTACTCCAGAAATCGCACCCGCAGCAACTGCGGCGCCAACCACCCTTGTCGATTGACGAAGTCGAGCGAATCCTTCCCGTTCAACAGCGACTGTGGGCGTGTAGCGCAATGGTTCGTCGCGCCATTTCCACGACACCATTAGGCCATAGATGATTCCAATAAGGCCGAGTGCGACAACTATTAGATTGGATGCGCGCATCGACCGACAGTATCACGGTCGCTTAAATTATCGTTTGATTGAAAACAGACTCTCTGTAATCTTCCAGCCGTATTCGGAGTTTGCGGCCGCGGCAACGGCGAAAATGAACAGCGCGCCGCCGGCAAGAGTGAAGTCTTTCATGAACATGATCCTTGCCAATTGCTTGCCCTGAGGATCAGTTTGTTTCCAGAAATCATGCATCTTCAAGGCCATGATTACGAGCAATCCTGAAAGAAGTAGGGCACCGAGATCGGCATAGATACCAAGGATTACCGAAACACCACCGAGGAACAGGATCGCTCCGGACAACAGAACAGACAATTTTGGCGCAAAAACTCCCTTGGATTTGGCGTATCCGGCCATTCCTTCCGTCTTGGCGAAGTGATTGAAACCGGAAGTGATGAAAATTGCTCCAAAAATGATTCTTGCTACCTCGAACACAGCGTTCATTTGAATTCTCCTAAGTTTTCGACGTCCTAATTGGATTTAGTTGACACCGCAACTATATCGGGAATATAGTTGAGTTCGCAACTATTCTAAATTATTCGATTTCTGGTATCCTGAGCCAATGGCTGAGCCAAAATGGCTGACTCCCGAAGAAATGCGGGCATGGCGAATGTTCATAGTGGCTTCGGGTGATTTGGTTAGGGCCATCGAGCGAGATCTCGCTCCTTACAAACTTGATCTGGGCGACTACCAGCTCCTGGCGATCCTGTCTGAGTCTCCGGAACAGCGTCTACGCATGTGTGAACTGGCCGAATTGTTGCAATTGTCGAGGGGTGGCCTGACCCGTCGCATGGAAGGTGTGCTCAAGGCGAAACTGGTCTCTCGAATTCAGGCGGCTGATGACAAGCGTGTCGCCTTCGCCAAGCTTACGGACAAGGGATTCAAACTATTGAAGAAAGCGGCGCCGGCTCATCTATGCAGCGTGCGACGGCTGATGATCGATCAGCTGACCAGCGCCGAGGTCAAGGCAATTGGCTCTGCATTCGCCAAAATTTCGAATCAACTCGGAACTGTGACGAACCTAGGCGCCTAAGGCCGCGTACTGAGGCTTAATCACTTCGTTGATCAGTTTCAACCGCTGTTCGAACGGGGCGAATGCGCTTTTCATGGCGTTGACAGTGAGCCATTGGAAATCACCAATGGTCCAGCCAAAGGCCTCGGCCAGTTGCTCAAACTCCTTGGTCATGGAAGTGGCGCTCATCAATCGGTTGTCGGTATTGACGGTGACTCGAAATCGCAACCTCGTCAACATTCCAATCGGATGTGCGGCTATTGATGTGCATACCCCAGTGTTGACGTTTGAGGTTGGGCACAGTTCGAGCGGGATACGTCTATCCCGGACAAATTGAGCGAGTCGTCCAAGTTGTTCGTTACCGGCTTCACCGGTGATGTCATCGACGATGCGCACTCCGTGCCCGAGGCGTTCTGCGCCACAGAACTGCAACGCCTCCCAAATCGATGGAAGGCCAAATGCTTCGCCGGCGTGAATTGTTGTGTGGAAATTGGAGCGCTGGATGAACTGAAATGCATCTAGGTGCCGAGTTGGTGGATAACCAGCCTCGGCACCGGCAATATCAAAACCGACGACTCCGGCATCGCGCCAGCGCACCGCTAGTTCGGCGATTTCCAGGCTGTGGGCAGCGGTTCGCATGGCACAGCACAAGACGTACACGGTGAGTTTGGTGCCCGCAGATCCTCTGCGTAAACCATCGAGAACGGCTTGCACTACTTCGTCGAGAGTGAGTCCGGCAACCGTGCTTAGCTCCGGTGCGAACCGGACCTCGGCGTAGACCACTCCGTCATTGGCGAGATCCTGAGCACATTCGAATGCCACCCGCTCGATTGCATCGCGGTGTTGCATTACTCCAACGGTGTGGGCGAAGGTCTCTAGATAGAGGACAAGGTCGTTACGTTTTGCGCCGCGGTGAAACCACTTTTGCAACTCGGCGACATCGGTAGTGGGCAAGTGTGTGTAGCCGTATTCGCGGGCAAGATCGACCACGGTCTCGGCGCGCAACCCGCCATCAAGGTGATCGTGCAATAAAACTTTTGGGGCCTTGGCCAAGACATCGCCAGGAACCGACATGGGCGAAATTCTACGAGGGCGAATTCGCATTGAGTGCATCGAGGAGGGTGTTCCATCCAAGAGTTGCGCACTTGATGCGCACGGGGAATTTTACGACACCCTGCAACGCCTCGAGATCACCCAAGTTGAGTGATTCATCGACTGGAGTCGAATCTCCATCTTCATCGAGAGTCATCATGTGTTTGAATCGACGAACTATTTTTCGTACCTCTTCAATCGATTTGCCCTTGATCGCCGACGTCATCATCGACGTTGAACTTTGGCTAATCGAGCATCCAGAACCGTTGAATCGGACATCGGCCACCACGCCGTTCTCGACAATTATGAAGACTCGAACCTCGTCTCCACAAAGCGGGTTGTAGCCGGTGGCAGAGATCGCGGGAGGATCAAGTTCCCCGCGATTTCGTGGGGTTCGATAGTGATCGAGAATGATTTCGCGGTAGAGATCGTCAAGTCCAGGCATGTGGGGCTCCGTTGCTAACTAACTCAGAAGATGTCGGAGGCGCTGTCGAGCGCTTCGGCCAAGGCATCGGCGTCGGCTTCGGTGTTGTACAAGTAAAAACTTGCCCGCGCCGTGGCGTTGGCACCGAGTACACGCATGAGCGGCTTGGCGCAATGATGCCCGGCTCGGATGCACACGTTGTGTTGATCGAGTATTTGACTTAGGTCGTGAGGGTGAATCCCGCGAAACGAAAAACTGAATGTTGCACTCCGATGCTCCGAATTTGTCGGTCCATAAATGGTGATGTCATCACCAAACCGATGAGTCAGCGTGTCGTGAACATAGGTGCCCAATTCCATCTCATGTTTGCGAATATTGCCCATGCCAATTCGCTCGAGATAATCGATCGCGGCGCCGAGCCCGATGACCTCCGTGATTGGCGGAGTTCCGGCTTCAAATTTGGCGGGAAGTTCGGCGGGTGTGTAACCATCTAGGCGGACATCGGCAATCATGTTGCCTCCGCCCAGAAATGGCGGAAGTTCGCTGAGCAAAGTTTCGCGCCCCCACAACACTCCGACCCCCGAAGGACCGCACATCTTGTGCGAACTAAAGGCGATGAAATCTGCGTCCCACGCACGCACATCGGTGGATTGGTGAGGCACCGATTGACACGCGTCAACGATTGTTAGCGCACCGACTTTGTGAGCCTCAGAGCAGAGTTGGGCAACTGGTGTGATCGTGCCGAGCACATTCGACATGGCCGAAAATGCGAATACTTTGACACCATCGAGCAGTGACTTTAGGTCGGTGAGATCTAGTTGGCCATCGGCCGTTAGTGGAACCCACCGCAACTGGATGCCCAGCTCGGCGACAAGCATGTGCCACGGCACGATATTGGCGTGGTGTTCGAGGTGGGTGAGCAGCACGACGTCCCCGCGTTGCAGATTGGCGCGGCCCCAACTCATGATCACGAGATTGAGTGCTTCGGTTGCATTCTTTGTGAACACAATTTCTTCTGGCTTGTAACCATTGATGAAACGAGCGACCTTTGCGCGCGCCTCTTCATATAGGTCTGTCGCTTCGGTGGCCAGTTGATATGCGCTTCGATTGATTGGCGCGTATGACGTTTCCATGAACGATGTCATTACATCGATTACCGCCTGTGGTTTTTGTGATGTGTTGGCGCTATCCAAATACACGATCGGCTTGTTGTTGATTTCACGCTGGAGGATGGGAAAGTCCTTGCGAATTCGGGCCACGTCGAGAGTCATTGGTGGCCCTCGCTATACCCGTTCGCTTCGGTAGGCCTCGTAACCGGACCGCTCAAGTTCCACGGCGAGTTCCATGCCGCCACTTTTTACAATCTGTCCGTCAATGAGAATGTGGACGAAATCCGGCTTTAGCTCGTCGAGGAGTCTTTGGTAGTGGGTGATGAGAACGATGCCAAGTGTTGGTCTCTCTGCGCGGACTTCACGAATCCCATTGGCCACAATGCGCAAGGCGTCGATGTCGAGACCCGAATCGGTTTCGTCAAGAATTGCTAGTTCCGGTTCCAAGATTGCCATTTGCATGATCTCGTTGCGCTTTTTTTCCCCACCCGAAAATCCCTCGTTGAGGTATCGGTCGACGAACGACGAATCCATTCCCAACCGTTTCATCCAACTCATGGCGCTTAGGCGCAACTCCAACACCGACAGATCAATTCCTTTTCTCGCTGAGAGTGCTTGGCGGAGGAATTGAATGACCGAAACACCGGCGATTTCCTGAGGGTATTGAAATCCAAGAAAGATTCCGGCCTTTGCCCGTGCATCGGTCGACCACTGACTAATGTCATCGCCTTTGTAAAAAATTTGGCCGGACGTGACTTCATATTCGGGCGAGGCCAAGAAGGTGTTGGCGAGGGTGGATTTGCCAGAGCCGTTGGGGCCCATAATTGCGTGAATTTCGCCGGTCTGTACGGTCAGATTGAGCCCTTGCAGAATTTCGACATCGCCTTCAACGGGCTTGGCGTGGAGCTCGACTACCCGGAAGAGTTCGGTCACAACGCCAATTGTATTCTGGGTTTGAGGAATTACCACTATGCGCGTAGTAGTAATTATCCCGCCTGAAGAGACCGCCAGATTGCTCGATACGAAGGATATTCCAACCACATACGGAGCTGAACCATTCCGCAACC
>JBDTPW010000083.1:0-3352 GCA_039932495.1 Ilumatobacteraceae bacterium | reverse complement strand
CGAACCATTCGCCCCACACCTGGCGTAGCAACTCCACCTTGCTGATGATGTGGCCCTCGCGAGCGGCAAGTGTTGTGAGCACGTCGTATTCATTTTTCGATAACTCAATCAATTGGCCATCCACCGTCACCACCTGGGCATTGGCATCGATCTCAACATTGCTGATCAATTTCGGACCCGATGTGCTTCTTGTACCGCGGGCCAACAATGTGCGGACTCTGGCCAGCAAAACCTGTGGTCCGAACGGCTTTGTCACATAGTCATCTGCGCCTGCGGTAAAACCGACGATCTGGTCAGACTCCGATGCCGCAGCGGTGAGAAACAGGATCGGTGCTGTGCTGAATTCGCGTAAGCGGCGACACACCTCTGGGCCCTTCATGCCAGGCAGATCAACATCAAGAATGATTAGATCTGGTGTTCGCGCTCGAGCGATTTGTTCGGCTCGTTCGCCACTTGGTGCAACCGAGATGCTGTGGCCTTCGCCGCGTAACAATTCGCGCACCAAATCCGTGAGATCTGGATCGTCATCGACAACAAGAATGTGGCGGGCCGGCATCAGCTCTATCCATTAGCCGATGATCGCGCAAATACATCGGCAAGCGCATTCAATTCGCTGGCTAGTCCATCAACCGGCTCGCCGCGAACTCGGGCCAACAGATCGGCAGCCCCTCGCGAGCCGTCCATGAGACCATAGGTTCCGCAGGTGCCGGTGATGCGGTGTAATTCTCGTTCAATAGTTTCAATGTCCAAGTTGATCGCGAGCTCACGGAGTAATTCGGAGGTACGTCCGGCAAGCTCGGATCGGCGGCCACTCATGAACTCGTCAATGTTGTCCATTGGGGCAAGGTTATCTATTCAGACTTATCGGATCCGGCCTTGCGGCCACCGCGCTCGACGGACATCGCCGGTTCGGTGGCAATCAATCGACGGGCCAAATCGATCGATCGCTGGACCAGTTCTTCGGCACCGCGACGAAGGGATTCAGAGTTCTTCAAGATTCGCACATTGCGTTCCATGTTTTCCGCGGACCAGCCCTCGGTGTGAGCGATGTACGGGAATGTGGGAAAGTGAAACCCAAGTTCGCCGAAGTAACCAAGCATGTCACCGGCCACTCCTTGGACGTTGTCTTGTCCGCCGATAATGATGAAACTGGCAACCTTGTTATGAATGAGAATGCGATTGGCAATGGTGATTTGATTTTGCACGCAATTCAAACGTTCGGCCATTCGAAAATACAATGAACTTGCCTTACCCCAGCGAATGGGAGTGGCGACGATGACGACATCGGCCCAATGCACCAGCGCCTCATACACCTCGGTCAATTCATCGGTGGGGTCGAATTGAGTAATGGTGCACGGCCAGGTACAGGCGTGTGCCGACTTTGAGTAGTAGCCCTCGCAGGCCCGGAACTTCAGATCATTGAGCCGGATAAGGCGGGATTCGCATCCCCCATTAGTGGCGTGGGCCAGAGCATGGACCAGCAGTGCCTCCGAACCCGAATAGCGGGGTTCTGTCGCATTCATCACGGTGGAAGAAATGCCGACCACCCGAATCGGGCCGTCTTGCCGTGGCAAATGATCACGGGTGAGCGGATGGGGTTCGTGCGGTTTTCGGCCCCGTCGAGTCGCATTGGCCACATCGACGAGGACTCGACCATTGGCGATTCGAACCGGATACGCAGGCACGTGATCCTCCTCGAAACCGGGTTCGCCCAAACCGGTTACTCGATGGAATTTCCAGGCGTGCCACGGGCACACAACGTAATCGCCGCTCAGCCGACCCAATCCGAGGGGTCCTCCGGCGTGGTTGCAAATTCCGGAGATCACCCCGACTTCGTCGCCCCGTCGGGAGACGGCCAGACGTCGTGTTCCGCTAGTGATTGGCGCCACCTCACCATCGACGAAATCACCTAATCCGCCAACATCAATGAAGTCGCTTTCGTTCTCGGCCACCGTTTCAACCATACCTATATATACGTATCCACGGCGACACCCATTTGAGGTCCCGAATCAGGGCGAATTACCCGAATATGCCATATTTAGGTTCATGCATAAAAACATATTCGTCAACCTGCCGGTAAAGGATCTCAATCGTTCGGTGGAGTTTTTCACCAAACTTGGCTACTCGTTCGATCCGAAGTTCACCGATGACAACGCAACCTGCATGCTTATCGGCGAAAACATCTATGTGATGTTGCTTGTTGAACCGTTCTTCACCTCGTTCATACCCAATCCGGTTTCCGATGCCTCAAAGGCGAGCGAAGTCATCATTGCTTTGACTTGCGACAGTGCCGAAGAAGTAAACGAACTAACAAGTCGCGCCATCGCCGCTGGCGCTATCCAGCATAAGCGGCCTTCGGATCTTGGATTCATGTACAGCTCGATGTTCCAGGACCTGGACGGTCATTTCTGGGAACCGTTTTGGATGGACCCATCCCACATTCAATAGCAAGGAATTGCGTTGCAAAAAGTAGTTGTCGTTAGTAATTAACACTACGCAAACAGTTCTAATCAGGAGACGGATGTCGCCACAGTTTGTCTAAGAAAGTGAAAAATGGGGCATTACCGTCATGACTAGGAGGTGAAAGTCGTTCACAGTTTCCCCAACAAGAGTAACGACACACCAAATGAAACGCAGAACACTTGACATCATTTTTAGTAGCGGCGCCATTGCCGTAGCAATATTGCTCGTCCTACTCGGGTTTGTATTTAAAGGCAATGCAGACTTTGCCGACTCGTACGTAGGTGACCAACTTTCAGAGCAAAAAATCAATTTCACCGCAGCCGAGTTTCTTTCGGACGACGAAAAGCAATCAACATGTCTGGTCAACTACGCCGGAACACCGCTTGACAGTGGGAAAAAGGCCGAGTGCTATGCCAATGACTACATTGGCGGCCACTTGAAGAATATTGGCGGTGGGGAAACCTACGCATCTCTTGGACCAATCCAATCCGCGGCAAAGACTGCATATACCGATGCAGTAACAGCGGGCGCATCCAATGTGGATACCCTAAAGGCCGATTACGACAAAGTCACCGGTCAACGCGAAACGATGTTCAAGGGCGAGACACTTCGAGGCCTGTTGCTGACCTCATACGGGTTCAGCATTTTCGGAGAGAAGGCCGCTCTTGCTGCCCTACTCGCATTCATTGGCGCGGCCATAATGGCGCTTGCTGGATTGGCTGGATTCGCCCATGCGTTTTCCAAATCAGGTGACAAGGTGGTACTTGCGCCCCCAGCATGACCTGAACATGCAACCGGTTGTTTAAACCGTTACTCCATCCATCGTGCTTCAGGGGCGGAATTGGTGAGAGTGTTGATGCGAAAATCGCACCGCACTCTCACCTCCGTA
>JBDTPW010000082.1:0-12348 GCA_039932495.1 Ilumatobacteraceae bacterium | reverse complement strand
CACTTCCAAACCTTTCTCTGCCAAGCATGGATTTGACGAAGGTCGATCTCTCCAAGGTCGCCAACAAATTTCACCTGCCTGAATTCAACACAGAACCAGTTGTCCAGTTCGCCAAGGACGCCGCATACGTGACGATTGGCGTTGGTGTGTTGACTTTTCAAAAGGCTCAGGTGCGTCGACGAGAAATCACAACGGCCGTCAAGGACGCGCTTCCCAAAATTACGAGCCAGGCAATAATTCAAGCCGAGTCAACGTTAAGCAAAGTCGTCGCCCTTGTCGAATCTCGTCTGCCAAGGAAGTCGACACCCGTCGCAGAATAAGTAGTCAAGTACTCTGAAGGCCAGTGACAACGCCTTCTCCTACTTCATCGCGTACCCCACTTCCAGAAGGAACGGCGGCTGTAGGCGCCGGTCTGTTCATAGCCGGTCTCTCGGCGTACGCATTTTTTAAAGTTGGTCAACAAGCACTCGGCCAAGAGGGCTTCAAACCGATCGTTGCCATGTGGTTCTTGGCATTCACTTTTGCTCCGGGGTTTTTCCTCCCCCTCGAACAAGAGGTAAGTCGGGCAATCGCCCATCGGCGCGCACTTGGCCAGGGTGGATTACCGGTTGTACGTCGAGTCATCCCGCTTGCCTTGATCGTTGTCGTCGCCTTGGGAATTATCGCAACCATCGCAAGCGGATCAATTACAACAAATCTTTTTGAAGGCAACGGCGTCGTCACTCTGTGTCTTGCAATGACGCTGGCGACGTATGCGCCGTTTCATTTGGCCCGTGGAATCTGCTCGGGATCAGGAAGGTTTGGACACTACGGAACAATGATCGCCACAGACGGTGCGGCTCGAGTTGTTGGATGCGCCGCATTGTGGATTGCAGACGTACATGCCGTCGGCGCGTACGCCTTGGTCATCGCACTTTCGCCTCTCGCAGGAGTTCTCGTTGTCGGCTTGCGTGGAGGACTGCGCAGCTCCGACGGCCCACCCGCAGCGTGGTCAGAAGTGACTCCAAACCTGAGTTGGCTTCTGCTCGGTTCGCTCTTTTCATCTGCCCTCGTTAACGCCGGTCCAATCACAGTCGATCTCTTGACTACGAATCACTCGGCGGCGGTTGTCACTCGATTCGGAAATGCAGTCATCTTTGCCAGAATTCCGCTTTTTTTATTTCAAGCCGTGCAGGCGGCATTGTTGCCAAGACTTGCTCGATTGGCGGCCAAAGGTGACCTCAGCGAGTTTCGAAATGGTCTGAAACGACTGCTTGTGCTAATTGGGACCATTGGCCTGATCGGGATTGCCACAACATATGCGGTTGGATCACAGGTGTTGAATTTCGTCTACGAAGGTCGCATAGACCGGCGCACTTTGACCATGCTCGCGCTATCGAGTGCACTGTACATGGTTGCAGTTGCCATCGCCCAGGCAGTCATCGCCTTGCGCGGGCATGCACGCGCCGCCATTGGATGGGCTCTTGGGTTTTCAACTTTTGTGATTGTCGCCTGGTTGTCGAGCGACGACCTCTATTTGCGGGTTGAGCTTGCCTTGGTCGGTAGCTCGCTCGTTGCGTTAATAAGTTTCGTACTTGCTCTGCGAGTGCTCATGCGCAAAGGGGTGACTCCTGACGCCGAATCGATGATTGTCGCCCTGTCCGAACGACCACTGGATAACTAGCGCTCTACTATTTCACCCGCGCGGATTCGTAGGCAAGATCATGGGCGACCATCATTTCTACGAGTTGGGGGAAGTTCACTTCTCGCTTCCAACCCAATTTCTCGCGGGCCTTTGTTGGATCGCCGATCAACAAATCAACTTCTGCCGGCCGGAAGTATTTCTGATCCTGACGCACGTACGGTTTCCAATCGCCCAGTCCGGCGTTGGCGAAAGCGAGTGTTAGGAACTCTTCGATTGAATGAGTCTCACCTGTGGCAATGACGTAATCGTCCGGTTCATTTTGCTGCAGCATCATCCACATTGCCTTGACATGGTCGCCCGCGTAACCCCAATCACGCTTGGCATCAAGATTGCCGAGGACAAGCTCCGTTTCGATTCCTAGTTTGATTCTTGCGGCGGTGTTTGTGATTTTGCGCGTTACGAATTCCAGTCCGCGCCGCGGACCTTCGTGGTTGAACAAAATTCCCGAACATGCATACAAGCCATAACTCTCGCGATAGTTGATCGTGATGTCGTGCCCATAGACCTTTGCCACCCCATAAGGCGAGCGAGGGTGAAACGGAGTTTTTTCGGTCTGAGGAGTCTCGCGAACCTTTCCAAACATTTCAGACGACGATGCTTGGTAGAAGCGGATCGGATTATTTGCTGCTCCACCGACCATGCGCACAGCTTCAAGCGCCCTCAACACCCCAAGACCGGTGACATTGCCTGTGAGTTCTGCTTGATTGAAAGACATGGCAACGAATGAAATAGACCCCAAGTTGTAAAATTCATCTGGCTGGGCATACTCAAGCGCAGTAACAATGCTCGTCAGATCGGTGAGATCCCCCGGCACGATTTCGACATACGGAAATTCGTCTCGCAACAATTCCGCTCGGGGATTGTGCTGCCCCTTCATCATCCCAAAGACTTTGTATCCCTTGCCATGTAGGAATTCGGCGAGGTGACGACCGTCTTGCCCCGTAATTCCAGTGATGAAGGCTTTACGCATACGAGTTCCAAATCTATCAGCGGCGCTATAAACATCTCTGCAAAGGCGAAGCATCCCTTACGCTAAACGCCATGATTACCGTGCTCGCTGGTGGAGTTGGTGCCGCGCGATTTCTTCGCGGACTCGTAGATGCGATATCACCACTCGATGTCACCGCAATTGTGAATACCGGTGACGATTCAAAGCTTCACGGCCTGAACATTTCACCCGATATCGATACCGTCATTTACACATTGGCAGATGCGATCGACAAGCAACGAGGTTGGGGGCTTAGCAACGAAACGTGGACCGCGATGTCGGCGGTGAAAAGATACGTCGCTGTGCGACCGGCAAACTCAACTGCGGCGCCCGACTGGTTCAATTTGGGTGATCACGACTTAGCCACTCACTTTTATCGCACGGCCAGACTTGCGGAGGGTGCCACTTTGAGCGAGGTCACCACGGAAATTGCCACCGCTTGGGAAGTCGATGCCCGAATCATTCCGATGTCCAACGACAAAGTGGCTACGCGGGTAACACTGGCTCGAGATTGCGAAGCCGGCTTGGCCGGATCCACAATTGGTTTTCAGGAATACTTCGTCAAGTATCGCCACTCGGTTGCCGTAAGCAATGTCGAATTTGTCGGTGCCGATTTCGCTCGACCACTCGCATTAGGAGAACTGAGCGATGCGGACATGATTGTCATCGCCCCATCAAATCCAATCGTTTCGATTGGTCCGATCAGAGCGTTGAGCGGAGTCGACGCGATTTTGTCAAAGCGTCGCTCATCGGTTGTGGCAATTTCTCCCATCGTTGCGGGCGCCGCTCTCAAGGGTCCCGCCGACAGAATGATGGTCGAACTAGGTCATCAGGCAACAGTTGTGGGAGTGGCCAAGCTGTATGCACCAATATGCGGCACACTCGTCATCGACACAGCCGATGCCCACTTGGCTAGCCAGGTTGAGGCCCAAGACATGCGATGCATAGTGACCAACACGGTGATGAGCGACCGTCAGATTGCCAAACAACTTGCTGAAATCACGATTGGAGCAGGACGATGAGTCGCATGGTGATTTGGGGAATTGAGGGGATCGGCGAAATCGTCCCGGGTGACCAAATCGGAGACGTCATAGTCGAGGCTTGCCGCCAGGCTCCAAATGGTCCTTTGCTGGACAACGATGTCGTGGTCGTCACTCAAAAGATCGTGTCAAAGGCAGAAGGTCGCCTCGTACAAATTGATCCAGATGATCCGGTTAGCCACAAACAGCTCGTCGAACAGGAGGCTGTGCGAATAGTTCGGCGACGAGGCGATCTCATCATCACCGAAACCAAGCATGGCTTCGTGTGCGCCAACTCGGGTATCGACCTGTCGAATGTCGAACGCGGATACGCAGCCTTGTTGCCGATCGACAGCGACCGCTCGGCGCGACGAATCCGAGAGATTATTTCCGCCTCGCTAAATGTACGAGTCGGTGTCATCGTCAGCGACACCTTTGGCCGACCATGGCGCATGGGACTAACCGATGTTGCAATTGGCATCGCCGGAATTTCTGGTGTCGTGGATTTGAGGGGCACGCCAGATGCCCTCGGCCGCATCATGCAGGTCACCGAAGTTGCGGTTGCAGATGAGTTGGCCAGCGCTGCCGAATTGGTGATGGGAAAGTCTTCGGGAATCCCGGTCGCAGTTGTTCGAGGAGCAGACGAATCGTGGTTTAGGAATTCGTCAATAGATGAAATCGTGCGTCCACCAAACGAAGACCTATTTCGTTAAGTCAGCTATTGAGTAATTCGCCGATCCCTGCGCTTAGCGTCGTCCATGGAGTCCAACCAAGTTGAATTCGCGCCCGAACCGGCGAAACCGAGAGGCGCCGTAAGTCGCCTACTCGCGTCGGCTCTTTTTTTAGCTGAAGTGTTGTTCCGCTCGCCATCAGATCCCACAATTCAACGATCGAAGTTTGAATTCCGGTGCCAATGTTGATGACCAGCCCGCCGCCTTTGCTGTGCGCACGGGTGAGTGCGTCGCTTACGTCGTCGATAAAAATGAAATCCCTTGTCTGCTTTCCATTGCCGTACAGGATCGGCCGTCTCTGATTGACAATGGCCGACGCGAACGCTGCAACAACGCCATCTTCGGCGCGCTGCCTTGGTCCGTAGACATTGGTCAGAGCCAACGCAGAGAATTCCAGATCATGTGATTCCCGATAGACGCCGAGCAGGTCAACTAATGCTTTAGCAATGACGTGAGGAACTCCAACCGCAGTTGAGGCCCGTCCTTCCTTGATCGGCAAGTTAGACATCGGTACCTCTCCGTAGAGAAGTCCGGCCGGAATTGCCACAACGACTTTCTTGACTTCATGGATGCGGGCCGCTTCGAGAACTGCGAGCATCAAGGCAGCCGAATGAAGTGCCAAATTTGTCGTGTTGGCGCTTGGTGGGAGCAGGGCCAAATGGTAAATCACTTCTGACTGGCGCAATCCGACGAGATTCGTAAATTCCGGGCTCATGACGTCGAGGTGATGAAACTTGACGCCGGCGTTCATCGATCGGGCAATCGAAAGATTCGACAACGAGCCCGTGGAAAGGTCATCGACTACATCCACAAAGTGGCCATCGGCGAGAAGTCGCTCGACGAGATGTGAGCCTACGAATCCGGCGCCACCGCAGACCATCATCTTCATTGGCGTCACGGCCGACTTTGGCATCGATGCAACTATTTGTCGATTGGGGCCGGAACCCGTTTGTCAACCAGAGTTGTACCGGCCGTCACGAATCCGTCGCACCCGATGACGCATCGCGTTAACCGGGCGTCGTGATCGACAGTACCCATGACAGCACTTTCTTCTATATGGGCTCGTTCCGCGACCGTGGATCCACTTAGCAAAACCGAAGACTCAACAACTGCGTCTCGACCAACCCGAACACCCGCTCCGATGACGCTGTTACTCACGCGAGCAGAACGGGCAACCTGGGCAGTTGGGTGAATTGCTTCACTTTGTTTTGACTTGCCCCTACTCACCCACTCCAAGTTTGCACGTATATATGTGTCTGGTTGGCCCGCATCGATCCAATAGTCGTCAGTTGCAAGCGCATACAGAACGCCTTCTTTGACCATTCGAGGGAATGTGTCGCGCTCGATCGATAGCGGTGCCGTTCCTGGCATTCGATTCAGTGCAGATGGCTCGAGCACATACATGCCGCCGCTAACCAATCGACTTGTCGTGTCTCCCGGTTGCGGCTTTTCGATGAAACGTTCAATTCGTCCATTCGAATCGACTTCGGCGACACCGTACTGTGATGGATTTGGTACCGGAACGAGATGAATAGTTCCCTCGGCTTGATGATGGCGATGAAACTCGATCAACGCCGCCACGTTCAGGTCGCTAATGACGTCTCCATTGGCCACCACAAATGTCTCGTTGATCCCGGCCGTTCGCGCGGCGAAACCAATTGCCCCAGCCGTGTCCAAAGGAGAGTCCTCCACCGCATATGACAAGCGAACTCCTCCGCACAGATTGTCGGGGAACGCGTCGCGAAATGGTTCCGCCTTGAACCCAAGAGAGAGCACCGCATCTGTCACTCCGCTTGATGCAAGCGAGGTCATCAATCGCTCGAGTATCGGAACATGAACAATTGGCAGTAACGGTTTTGGAACCGTCAATGTCAATGGTCGGAGTCGGGTGCCGAATCCACCGACAAGTACTACGGCATGCATTCCGGCTCTTAGCCGTTGATCAATGTGGCCAGGTCGAAAGTCGAGGCAGGCTGGGGAACTTGCGCATCCTTGGTTACGAAGGCGAGAGCAATGGCCATTCCGTTTCCGGTGAGGCGCACGCCGTCGAGGCTCGCCACTGAAATTTTGGAAGAGTCCGCATTGGTGTAGTCATCCCACACGATTACTTCGAGTTGGGCATCCTTGCCATCACACTTGGTGTCATCTTCGGAGATTTTTTCGCCACCGTTAACAGAAGCCGGAAGAGTCACGGAATCATTTGTGACGGTTAGACCATACAAGTCAAAGAACGTACCCAACTTGGCTTTTCGCTCTCCCGCCAATACCTGCGGCTTCCAACTGACAACTCCGTCGAGCGCAATTGTCGCGCCCGATTGGATGAGGGCCGGATCAGTATTTGTCGAGCCGACTGACGGAAAACCAGTGATATATGCGTCGCACTTGTACACGCCAAAGGCCGAATAGTAAGTCGTGTCGGCGGAGGCGCTCGTCGTTGAGCCGGCATTGCTTTGGCGAGCGTAGGCAATCAGGGCGACACCCAAAATGCAAACGACGGCGACCACGGTCGGGAATAAGGTTCCGCCTTGAAAGCGAATTTTTCTGCCTCTGCCCTTTTGCGCAAGGCGGGCAACTTTTTCTGCTGAAGATGATCTGGCCACGAAGACGAAAGGCTATCGCTGTTTTGGCTCATTTACGAACAGGTCCTGATATGCAATTGCTACCGCCGTTGGCGAGACATGTTGCTCGACCCACTGTCGTCCCTTTACTCCCATCGACACTCGCAAGTCCGATTGATCAACGAGCCAACGTAGGGCAGGAATAAATTTTGCACTGTCGTCGGGCGCGACTGTAAACCCGGCACCGCTGTCGACAAGTATTCGCGGAATCTCTGTCTCCGCATCGATCGCCGCAAGTATTGGTCGTGCCGCGGCAAGAATCGAATACAACTTTGATGGAACGCTGACGCTTGCCAAGCCAGCCCGCAACGGGACGATGTGAAGATCTGCCGATGCGAGAACTTCACCCAACCGCTCGATCGGTTGATAGTCGACAAAGTGAACATTTGTACAACCGTTTGCCATTTCTTGAAGTGATTTACGGGCGGCACCTTCGCCGTTAATCACCACATCAATGCTTGGAATTTCACGGGCCGCGGCTATTAGCAACTCAATGGATTGTGAGAATCCGACGTTTCCCGCGTACATCGCCACAAATCCGTCGCCAATCCCAAGTTCACGGCGGTAAGGCGTCAATCGATTCTGTGGAGTTATGGCCTTCGTATCGACAAAATTGGGAATGACATGAAGTTTGTCTCGATGCGACTTGGATATTTTCTGTTCGACGTTGTGCAACAAGTCATCGGAAAGCAACACCACGGAGTCCGATGTTGTGTAACTAATTCGCTCGAGCCATCGCGCTAGCCGGATGACAACCGGATTGGTAATTGTTTTCGTTTGGATTGCAGCATCCGGAAAAATGTCCTGAATGTTGAACACCAACTGCGCTCGGCGGCACGTCGCAATAAACCGACCGGTAAGCCCGAGTGTGAGCGGTGGCGACATTGCCAAAACTCCATCAATCCGACCTCGTCCGGCTCGCAATCCACGTATTCCGGCAATCAGGCTGAACAACCCGAAACCAATCGCCCGGCGAACGAGGTTTTGTTTCGTTTTTCCAGGAAACGGATTGACACGAGTGATCGAACCCCATGGGGTGCGTTCAACTCGCCATAACTTGCCCGTCCAACCAGGCTCGATCGAGTGCTGGCGATACCACGGCAGCGATGTGACGACATGCAACTCGTGCCCGAGCGCAGCAAGTTCCTCCACGATGCGAGTCATGACCGCGCCCGTTGGCGCGATGTCGGGCGCAAAGTGCGGACAAACGACGACAAGCCGCAATTTTCTAGTCGTCATTGCCAACCCAATCCGCGACTAAGTACTCGCTCGTAGGCCAGGCACAGATCTTGTGCAGATTCAATGTCGGTGAATTCCGCGGCTCGCCGAAAACCAAGTTCTGTGAGTTCGATGCGTCGAGTTCGAACCTGATCAATGGCACCCGACCAAGCTCCGATTGTCAGTGGCAGAGTCAGCCCCGCCGCGCCAATGACTTCTGGAAGAGCGGTCTCATTGCTTGCAATCACCGGCGTGCCTAATTTCATCGCTTCAAGAACTGGTGCGCCGAATCCTTCATACGAACTTGGAAAGACAAGCGCCAGGGACAACTTGATCAATCCATCTCGATCGTTGGGCGATACTCGTCCAATGCGCACCACCCGATCGCTGAGACCGAGTTCGACTATTCGCTGTTGAACGGCACTTTCTGCCCGTCCCTCACCGCCAGCAAACACCAAACGCAGGTTTGGCGCTGTCCATTCATTTGCCAGAAGTTGGAGAAGAAATTCGTGGTTCTTGTGCGGATGAGTAATTGCCGGCAGAAATAAAATTTCGGCCTCTCCCAGTCCAAATCGATGTCGAAGATCCGACTCAGATGTTGCATTCTTACCAAGGGATTCACTTACGCCGTGACGAACAATCCGAATCTTGTCCGGAGATATTGGAAATGACTTGGACAAACTGTTTGCAACGTAAGCACTCGGAACCGCCACGGCGGTTGACCTCGAAACAGACGACGGCACACGATTCTGTAAGTACTTCAACTTGTGGGTGCTGAAATACTCTGGAAAAGTGAGGTACTGAAGATCGTGAATCGTGAGCAACGTAGGACGACTCGATCGTGACGGCACGACCCCGCCCCCATGGTGAACTATTTCGCTTTGTTCCACTTGCTTGGTCAACCAAGTGTGTTCGAGCAGGATGCGAATTTCGCGGCGACGACATGTCGACGGCGCTTCAACAATGCGGTGCGCCGAAGCCAAGTCCGGATGAATTCCACTAAACCCGCGAGGCGCGTAAATGGTGACGTCATAGTTCGACTCAATCGCTGCCAAGCCGCTGAGCTGTCGCACTAGATACTCTTCGCTGCCGCCGACCTCACCCGGTATGCACCACAGCATGTTTACAGCGACCGATATTGACCGACTCATGCAAGCACGTCGTCATATGCCATGGCGGTAAGTGCCGCGGTGTCGGACCACTTTGCGATTTGGGCTCTTGTGCGACCCAATGCTGACAACTTGTCGCGATCGTTCAACGCCACTTGAATCCCGGCCCAGATACTCTCAGCATCGTTGGGGTCAACTAGAACGGCGGCTCCACCGGCCACTTCCTCCGTCGCTATTGCTTGGCTCGTAACGACGGGCGTTCCCTGTGCCATCGCCTCGAGAATCGGAAGCCCAAAGCCTTCCCAAATGGATGGATAACACAACGCGTATGCACCGGCATACAGGCCGGGCAAATATTGTTCCTCCACAAAACCGATGAATTTCGTTCGCGTGTCGGCGGATACTTTTATGTCACCCCAACCCGTCGCTCCGGCGATAACGAGCGGCGGCGCGTCAGGATGATGTTCGAGTGCTTGCACCAGTCGAGCCAGATTTTTACGTGGCTCCAATGTGCCAACGAACAATAGATAGTCGTTTGGCAGGGAATATTTTTCACGAGCCAACTGGATATCTTCGAGAGTGGCCAATTTGGTTCGCACTCCAAGCGTGACGTGTCGCACCCGGTCGGGTGAAAACCCAAGTTCCAGACAATCGTTCACCGTGGCCAATGAAGAGCACAAAACCATTGCCGCGCGTTCCTTCAAATGACGGATACTTCTTCGAAACACGGAGTTTCCGTGACGAGTAAAGAATTGTGGGTAGTGCAGAAATGCGACGTCATGAATTGTGGCAATCATCGGGGCACGCGTCGCAAACGGAATAACCGTGGTGCAATGCAACAAATCAAGAGGTCCGACGAAGCGTTCGACCCGTGGCCGGCCAAGTCGCAATGACGATTCATACAACAATCCTCCAGCGAGCGGAAGTTGTCGAACCTCAATTGGCGGCGCAAACGTCGCTTGAGGCGGCTCCGTATGTCTTCCCGCAACGCCGATGAGAGACACGTCGGATCGGACACTGGGAAGTTCACGTGCGACTTCTAATGCGGCAACCGCCGTGCCGCCTGGTACTCGATGCCAGCATTGTTCAAGTGTGTAGCCGACTCGCACGTCTTCCATTGTGCCAAGTGCGGCGCAGTATCGTCGTATCTATGAATAACTCGCGACTTGGATCCGAATCTTCGTTTTGGACCAATCGAACCGTTGTTGTCACGGGAGGAAATGGATTTCTTGGATCACATGTGGTCGCCAAACTTCGTGCAGCCAATGCAAATGTGATCGCCCCGCGGCGCGAAGAAGTGGACTTCACCAAGCATGGTGTTGCCGAACAGTTATTTGCGGAGAATCGGCCAAGCCACGTGATTCATTTGGCTGCGCGTGTTGGAGGCATTGGTTACAACCAGGTTGCACCTGCACAGTTGTTTCTCGACAATCTGTTGATGGGAACTCTCACCATTGAAGCGGCTCGGGCAACTGGAGTAGAAAAAACCGTGCTGCTTGGGACCGTTTGTTCGTATCCAAAATTCACTCCAGTGCCATTTCGCGAGGAGTCACTATGGGACGGCTATCCGGAGGAAACGAATGCCCCGTACGGAATTGCCAAAAAGGCCTCGCTCATCCACGCCCAAGTAAACGAATCCCAATATGGCCAGCATTTCGCGTTTCTCATTCCAACCAACCTGTTTGGCCCAGGCGACAAGTTTCACGAGTCGGTGTCGCATGTGATTCCCGCTCTGATCAAGAAATGTGTAGAAGCAAAGGAAGCAAAACTTGACAAGGTCAAGGTGTGGGGAACGGGAACGGCCAGTCGGGACTATCTATACGTTGGAGACGCCGCCGAGGCAGTCGTACTCGCTGCCGAATTACGAGACAGTGCCGAACCGCTCAACTTGGGTAACAACCGCGAAATTACGATTCGCGAAACCGCAGAGTCGATAGCGCGAGTTGTTGGGTTTAGCGGCGAATTTGTATGGGATGCCACTCGACCTGATGGTCAGCCCCGTCGGAGAGTAGATGCAACACGAGCAGAACGCGAACTTGGTTGGCACGCCCACACCAATTTTGAAGACGGGCTTCGTCAAACCGTCGATTGGTACTTGGCGAATCGAACTGACGCCGAGAAGACACCACACTAAACCCGTGAGTTTTCCACCACCCTCGGTGCCACCGCCGCTGCCTCAATCGAGTGGCCCATCGTCGACTTCGCCACGGGCGCAGACTCGACGACCAATCGTGACGCCACGGGTACCGCAACGTCGATCGCGACGGGGACGAAATCCAATCGTTGTGACCAACGCGATCATTTCGGCAAACGTCGGGATTTTTGTATGGATGGCACTGACCGACACAAACACACTTGGCATGAGCGGTGCGTTGTCCAAGCAGGCCACGCAACTTGTGGTGGCTCGTCAATTCATCGAGGATGGCGAGTGGTATCGCCTGATCAGTTGTGGCTTCGTCCACTTCGGATTGCTGCACATCGCCATGAACATGTACCTGCTCTACCAACTTGGAAAAATTCTTGAACCGGCGCTTGGTTCGACCAAATTTGGACTCGTCTATTTTGCTTCACTATTGGGAGGTTCGGCCGGCGCCCTCCTAATAACCCCAGACGCGCTCACTGGCGGTGCATCTGGTGCTGTGTTTGGGCTCATGGCGGCAGCCATAGTCGGATTGCGTCACAGAGGTGTGAACCCGTGGCGCACCGGTCTCGGCGCAACATTTGTAATCAACATTGTGTTCACTCTTGCCATTCCCGGCGTGTCGGTTGGCGGACATTTCGGCGGGGCAATTATCGGCGCGGCGTGTGGCGCCGTGCTGCTCGCCCCAACGCATTGGAGACTTCCTCGGTGGATTGGTTTCATCACGCCGATCGCATTGGGCGCGCTTTCGGTTGCGGTCGTCGCACTCTTTGTGATTCGCTAATTGTTCCGCCGCCACGACGAATTCAACGATCCACCGCCGTCAGTTAGCGAACGTTAG
>JBDTPW010000081.1:0-7425 GCA_039932495.1 Ilumatobacteraceae bacterium | reverse complement strand
GATAAGCACGTTGTCGCCAGTGATCGAAAGCGGCGAGAGAGCCGATCACGCTGATCATCGCATCAGGGAATTTGCGATCGTCGAACGGCGTGATTCCGAGTTGCTCGATTTCTCGCACCACGTCGTATCCCAAGTATCCGACCAGCCCACTTTGTAAAGGCGGCAAGTCGGGAAACAACGGAGCTTTATAGATATGGAGCAACTTCTCCATTGCCGCCAGAATGCCGCGATCTCGAGGGACGTCGTCGGGAATATTTCCCGTCGTGGAAATGTGTCCTTCGTTAAGCGACAGTGTCGCTAACGGATCGCGACCAACGAACGAATATCGACCCCAGCGTTCGCCATTCTCCACAGACTCAAGCAGAAAACCTGGTTTGTCTCCGACAAGTTTCATGTACGCGGCAACCGGAGTCTCCAAATCGGCGAGCATTTCCGTCCACACCGGAACAATCGTGTGCTGTTGTGCAAGCGAACGAAACTCGTCGCGCGTTGGAAAGATGCGCATCAGAGATAAAGGCCGGTGCTGGCTTCAATTCGTGAAGCCGCCACGGCATGAATATCGCGCTCCCGCAACATGATGTAGTCGTGACCACCGACTTCGACTTCGTATCGATCGTCTGGACTAAATAGGACGCGATCACCTGCTTCGGCGGCACGAACATTTTGGCCAAGCGCGACAACTTCGGCCCACACAAGTCGCTTGGCCACCTGAGCCGTGGCTGGAATGAGTATCCCGCCGTGAGTTCGTCGTTCGCCCTCGTTTTGGGGAATGCGTACGAGCAATCGGTCGTTGAGCATCTTGATGGGGAGTTTTTCCTGCGACCCAGTCACGCCAGCAGGGTATCGCTCAACTTGACGGATTTTGCTCAGTGTCCAAGTCGAGCGGCACGAACCAGCAATCGGTGCGCATTGTTGAGTCCTCGTTCGGCCTCATAAATTGCCGCGAGCACGTCGTCGCCGATATTGGGATCCGACTGTTGACGAACGGCTATCACCCGCGAAGCGGCGAGGGATCCAATGCGCTGGCAACACTGCTCAAGTGTGTCGGCCAATGCAGATAATTCTGCCGACATGCTTACCGCATCACTTGAACTCTGTTTACTCAATGTCGTCTCCCAAAATATGCCAAAGGCCTTGGGAAATTCCCCAAGGCCTTATGACACGCAGTAGCAAGCGGCGGACCTGCTACTACCTTCAACCAAATTCGAAACGAACCGGTTGGACGGCACAAGCGTAGGGATTGACTCGTGGTTTGGCAAATCAAGATTTCTTCCGCCGTGGAACTTCGGATGACGGGCAGATATCGGAAAGGTCACATATGTCGCAACGTGGCTTTTTGGCGTCACATACCCGTCGGCCATGCAAGATCAGGCGCAGACTGAACTCTCCCCACTCCGTTGGTGGCAGCATTGCATTTAGTTCGTGTTCGATTTTTACCGCATCGTCGTTGCTGGTCAAACCAAGACGCCGAGACAGCCGCCCGACGTGAGTGTCGACCGGTAAACCAGGCAACTTGAATGCCACGCTGCGCACAACATTTGCCGTTTTGCGGCCAACACCTGGCAGCGAGACGAGATCGTCCAGAGCGGAGGGAACCTCGCCGCCAAAACGCTCGATGACTCCCTGTGCCATGCCAATAATATTTTTGGCCTTTGAATGATAGAAGCCTGTGGACCGAATGAGTTCTTCCACCCGATCGATGTCGGCCACGGCCAGCGCCGCTGCATTTGGATACTTCGCAAACAGTGCGGGCGTGACGATATTGACTCGAACGTCGGTGGACTGCGCCGACAAAATCGTGGCGGTCAGTAATTGAAATGCGTTTTCATGAGTCAGTTCGCAGATCGCAACCGGATACATCGTCTTCAATCTGCTCAAAACTTCGACTGCCCGTTCTCGCCGTTGAGTTGCGTTGCCCTTCGCCACCATGACGCCGAACACTAGCGACTTGCACGGATAACCTTGCCACATGGCGGCGCTGAACATTAAGCGGTTTGCAACAACCGATGACATGTCAGAGGTTTACGAACTTCTTCGAACCGTCGAACAGGCTGACGGTGTCCGTCCATTGTCCGATCATTTGTGGATTGATCTTGGCCAAGGTGGACGCCCAGGGTTCGCCGGCCTATTGGCCAGGCCCAACGGTCACAGCCATGATGTTGCCTATTGTCAAGTGTCGCGGGGCAACGACTCATGGGGAATCGATCTGGTTTTTCACCCCATGCACCGCGACGATACGGCGACGGTTGGACCGCCCCTACTTGCGGAAGCGATGCGAATCGTTGGCCAACAAGGCGGCGGCCATGTTCATTGGTGGGTGTCTGAGCCGACCGAAATTCATCGCGCGCTCGCCGAGACAATTAATTTTCGGCAGGGTCGGACCATTTGGCAAATGCGTGTTCCGTTGCCACTTGACACCGTCACAGTTGAGTCGGCACCGAAGATTGTGACAAGGCCTTTTCGAGTTGGACTCGACGATCAGGCGTGGCTTGATGTCAACAATCGTGCATTTCAAACGCATCCTGAACAAGGAAATTGGACCTTGGAAATTTTGCAATCTCGACAGAAACAACCGTGGTTCGACCCGAACGGGCTCCTTGTTTATGAATCGGACCAAAAGTTGGCTGGATTTTGTTGGACAAAACTGCACGCGGACACACATCCAGTCCATGGAGAAATTTATGTTGTCGCCGTCGATCCCGATATTGCAGGAAAAGGGCTGGGTCGCGCATTAACTGTTGCTGGGCTTGTTCACCTTGCCAAAGTTGGAGCAAGGGTGGGCATGCTTTTTGTCGACGCGGACAACACCCCTGCGGTTTCGTTGTATAAGGCGCTGGGTTTTACGACGCACCATGTCGAGAGTGCCTTCGTTGGAGACATTCAACCGTCAAACCGATAGTTTTTCAGCATGACATCCACTCAAGAATCCACGAATTCCACCCTTCCGAGATGGTCTGTGGCCGATGTCCACGAATCGTTTTCTGCACGATCGTTCACCGATTCAATGGAACGCGCCGGCGCCGAAGTCAGTCGCCTCGAGGCATCCTTTAACGAACACAACATTCGGGCAATCGACGAACGAATGCCCACAGATGCCGACGGAGAAATTGCAGACACCGTCATCAGACAGGTCAATGAAACGCTGAAGGAATCGGAAATACTCGGCGCTTACATTTACGCAACGGTGAGCACCGATACACGCCACGAACAGGCACAGGGATTGCTCAGCGAATTGGAAACGTTGGACGCCAGAGTGGCACCGTTGATCGCCAGGCTTGCCGACTGGATCGCCGCACTAGGAGCGGATGCGCTGGCCACCGTAAGCAATGAAGCGCGGGAGCATCTTGGACCGCTTCAACGATTGGCCGCTCGCGCCAAACACCAAATGTCCGAACTCGAAGAGGGTTTGTACGCAGAGTTGGGTACGACCGGATCATCTGCATGGGGGCGATTGCAGGGCGATCTCACATCGCAGCTGACTACCGAGGTCGAATTGCCAACTGGTGCAAAAGAAATGCCAATGGCCGCGGTACGAGGGTTGATGAGCAGCAGCGACGTCTCAGTACGGCGCGCCGCCTATGACGCAGAGATGCGTGCATGGCCGAAAATCTCTGTGGCCTGTGCAGCCGCGATGAACAGCATTAAAGGCGAGGCGAACATTGTCAATCTTCGGCGCAAGTGGGCGTCGCCATTGGATGCATCGTTGTACGGCAACAGCGTCAGCCGCGCAACATTCGACGCCATGCAATCGGCCGTTCGAACCTCGCTTCCGGACTTTCGTGCCTGGATGCGAATAAAGGGACAACTGAACGGCGATAAAAATGGATTGTCGTGGTGGAACATGATGGCTCCCATCAGTTTCTCTCCAGGCGAAATCACGTGGGATCAGGGAATCGACCTGGTGCGCGGCGCCTTTGCCGCATATAGCGACAACCTGGCCGGTTTGGTGGACCGCTCGCTAAACGAGAAGTGGTTGGATGCCGAACCACGCGATGGAAAAGTTGGCGGCGCATTTTGCATGCCCTTCGTCGACGATCGTTCGCTGGTCCTACTTAATTGGAGCGGCAATGTGGACTCTGCCCAAACCACGGCCCATGAATTGGGGCACGCCTACCACAACACACAACTCGCCCATCGCACTGCGCTACAGAAACGATTGCCGATGGCGCTTGCAGAAACCGCAAGCATCTTTTGCGAGACACTTGTCGTTGAGGAAGGTTTGCAGAGGCTAAGTGGCGATGAGCGACTCGCACTTCTGGACGTTGACTTGCAAGGAGCCGCCCAAGTGGTGGTCGATATTCATAGCCGATTCCTCTTCGAGACGGAAGTCTTCGCTCGTCGTCAGAGGCGGACACTTGGCGTCACCGAATTTAACGAACTCATGCTGAACGCTCAAGCCGACGCGTATGGAAATGGCATTGACCAATCGACTGCGCATCCATACATGTGGATTCTCAAACCTCATTATTACGGCAGTCATTTCTACAATTGGCCATACACATATGGTCTCCTGTTTGGATTGGGTTTGTACGCCCGCTACCAAAACGATCCGGAACAATTTCGAGTCGGTTACGACAACGTTCTGTCGCGGGCGGGAATGGATACCGCTGAACAACTCGGGCAGGCATTCGGACTTGACGTCAGCGACGAAGCATTCTGGACTGCAAGTCTCGATGTGTTACGAGCACGGATGGCCGACTACGAGCGACTCGCCCAGCCGCACCTATAATTTGGAGCGATGACTTCTACTTTTTCATGATTGGTATCTCGTTGATTGGTGCATTGCATGTTGCCGATTCCTTCGACATGCGACTTTCAGCGTTTGCCACTGATGACCAAATTGGGCTCGTACTGAAAGTTGGTCTCGCCGCACTACTTGGTGGGGTGATCGGCTTGGAGCGTGATCGCGCAGGAAAAAGCGCTGGCATCAGAACTCACATGATCGTGGCGGCGGCTGCGGCGCTGGCTGTCGGACTTGGCGAGATGGTCATCAACTTGACAAATACCGGCGATCCGACGCGGATGATGCACGCTGTATTTACGGGCATTGGATTTATCGGCGGTGGGATGATTTGGACTTCGAAGAAAGCAAATGGTCCCCTCGGTCTCACCTCGGCGGCGACGATCATGCTTGTGGCCGGACTCGGTGCTGCTGTCGGAATCGGAGCGCCTATCGTCGGTGCCGCCGTATGTGTAATGGCGCTTTTGACATTGCGCGGCGTGCGGACATTGGAAGTGAAGATGGCGAATCGCCGAACACCTGAAATTTCCGAAGTTATGGGAGACAATTAGTCCGACGTGTCAAGTCTTTACGATGCGACTCGCCAAGACTTTGCACAACTACTAGTTGGCCAACCCAACTATCGCCTAAATCAAGTCTGGGACGGGTTGTATAAACAGTTGGCCGAGCCGTCGGAGTTATCTGCGATGCCACTTGCGCTTCGAAACGCAATCCGCGACAACTTCGCTCCTGCACTAATTCCCGTCACCCAGCAAACAAGCGACAAGGGTGACACGGTCAAGTTTCTGTGGAATCTTGCCAACGGTGGGCATCCAATTGAGACGGTGCTCATGCACTACAAGGAACGGGCAACGGTGTGTGTAAGCACGCAAGCAGGATGCGCCATGGGTTGTGGATTTTGTGCAACCGGTCAGGCTGGCTTCACGCGACAACTCACCACTGGTGAGATTGTGGAGCAAGTAGTTCGTGCTGCGCGACAGAGTTCGATTCGAAAACAGCGACTGGCGAATGTCGTGTTCATGGGCATGGGCGAACCGTTGGCCAACGAACCCTCGGTGTGGGGCGCGGTGGTGAGACTTCATGACGACATCGGCTTGTCGGCTCGGCACCTGACAATTTCGACGGTGGGAATTATTCCAGGCATTCGGGCATTGTCTGATCGGCCTTTGCCTGTGAACCTTGCCGTCTCGCTGCACGCCGCGCGCGACACATTACGCGATGAACTTGTACCCATTAACAAGCGATACCCGATTGCCGATCTCATGATCGCCTGCACCGATTATTTGAACAAGAAGAATCGAAGAATCAGTTTTGAATGGGCGATGATCGAAGGCGTGAATGATCAACCGCGCGATGCAAGAGAACTGGCAAGACTATGTAGCCGACTTTCGCCGTCGGCGCATGTCAATCTCATTCCGCTCAATCCAACACCTGGCTATTCGACCAAGGGAACATCACCGCACGGAGTCAGAGAATTTGCTCGTCAATTGGATGATCTCCGGGTCAATGTCACCGTACGCCGAAATCGAGGCACGGACATCGACGCGGCATGTGGCCAACTGGCGGCTGGTCAACCGGTGGCTATCGGCACGCGCAGAGTCAACTAGGGCGACTCGCCCGCAAACATCGCCAAGAGTCGACCACTTCCCTGGCGAATTTGATCGGCAAGCAATCGTTCCATTACTCCACCGGTGAATAACAACCCGCCGTAGTGAAGATGCATGTTCAATGTACTTCCGGTTGTCGACGGGTTGATAGTGGCACGTAAGACCCACTCCGAATGTTGCTTGCCATCATTTTCGCGGCGTTCAAAAACCACCACTTGGGGTGATTCGTATTTCGTTCGAACCATTCGCAGTCGCTTTGATCGGGCAAAGGGTCCGACGCGGGCGCGTAATTCAACTTGCCATGCTGGAGAACCAACTTCTTCTGGTAAAACTTCAACGCTGTGTACGATGTCTAACCATTGCGAATAGGTCGAAAGGTCCGCAACTTTAGGAAACAGTTTCTCCGCGCCTACTTTTGCATCGACTGATGCATGTACATCCACCGCGTTGATCTAGTCGTTAGCCGTGGACGTGGGCCCAGGCACGTCAGATTCGGTGTTCTCTCTCTTGGCTTCTTTGGTCGCATCGCTCAATCCGAATGCGCGACTGAGCATGCGGCCGCGTGCTTGAAGTACCCCACCGAGATCGTCATCCGAATCAAAGTGCGCCGTCCATGGAATGGCTTTGGTTTCGTCAAGCTCCAATTCCGGCGCTCCATCGAACATCTTCAGACCGTGCGTACTTGCGTATCTGTGTTTGTTGCTGCGACGAGATGTCAGTTTGACGACGTTTGATTTGCTTTCGGCCGAATTGACTTTTGGAGTACTGAACAAACGAGGTGCCGCCTCGCGTCGGTCATCAATCGACCATCCCTTTGGCACCGCGAGCGCATCGGCGTGTCGACGGCAAAGCGCATTCGAACGCGAACCCTCTGGCAGCGCATCGTGCTCCAACCACACGAGTCGCCTTCCTGGATCGAAGCCGTACAGCACTTCCGCGAGGGATGAACAGCCTGGTCGCTCGCACTGCTTGGTCACGGCTGAACTCTAGTCATTCACAGTCTGGTCAATGTGCATTTTTTGGTGGGCGATATGGGCCTCGATCCCATGACTTCCACGATGTGAACGTGGCGCTCTT
>JBDTPW010000080.1:0-2034 GCA_039932495.1 Ilumatobacteraceae bacterium | reverse complement strand
TGCCAACAAAGTGCGCACGTCTTTGATCGGGCTCGGCTATTACTCCACCAATACTCCGCCAGTCATCTTGCGCAACGTATTGGAAAATCCGGCGTGGTACACGTCGTACACCCCGTATCAACCCGAAATAAGCCAGGGACGTTTGGAAGCGCTGCTCAATTTTCAAACTCTGATATCCGAGCTCACTGGATTGACTATCTCCAATGCCTCGCTGTTGGATGAGCCAACGGCGGCGGCCGAGGCGATGGGAATGGCTCATCGTCTGTCGACAAATGAATCAAATGTTTTTGCAGTTCACGACGACACACATCCGCAAACAATTGCGGTAATCCAGACTCGGGCCAAGGCAATCGGCATTGAATTATTCCTTTGCTCACTGGACCAGCTAACCACCGTTGACTGTTTTGGACTATTGATCTCTCGACCGGCATCATCCGGCGCTATTGCCAGCGATGCGACGGTGCTCACCATTTCGAACGCAGCTCACAAGCGCGGAGCAATCGTCGTCTGCGGCACAGATCTCCTGGCCTCAATGCTTGTCAATTCGCCGGGATCACTCGGTTGCGACATTGCGGTCGGTTCGGCGCAACGATTCGGAGTGCCGATGGGCTACGGCGGCCCACACGCCGGGTTTATCGCCACAAGCGAAGCGAATGCGCGAGCACTCCCCGGACGACTCGTCGGTGTCAGCGTCGATACCGCGGGAAGACCGGCGATGCGCCTGGCACTGCAGACTCGCGAACAGCACATTCGACGGGACAAGGCAACGTCCAACATCTGCACAGCCCAAGCATTGCTTGCCAACATCGCAGGGTTCTATGCGATTTGGCACGGTCGCGATGGTCTCACTCGCATGGCTCAGCGGGTCGAGAGACTGACGAGTACGGCAGTTACAGCCCTGCGTTCGGCGAACATTGATGTCGTCAACGATTCATGGTTCGACACCGTTCACGTTCGTGTCGACAATGCGGAGGAAATTCACCGCACAGCGCTCTCGCACAACATCTTGTTGCGACACGTTGACAATGCCACAGTCGGATTCAGCCTGGACGAAACATCAAACTTGTCCACGGTTGTCGCACTTCTCCAATCATTCGGTGTGGAATGCACGACCGAAAGTGTCGAGACATTGAGCGGAACTGAACTGACTCACGGAATATCGGTCGCGGACCGGAGAACCGACGAATTCATGTCTCAGGTCGTTTTTAAGCGTTATCACAGTGAGCACGAGATGCTGCGCTACATGCGCAGACTCGCCGATAAGGATCTCTCGCTCGATCGGACGATGATCCCTCTTGGGTCGTGCACGATGAAGTTGAACGCAGCAGTCGAGATGATCCCGATCACGTGGCCGGAGTTCGCCAACATCCATCCGTTTGCCCCCGTTGAGGACGCGCAGGGATACCTACAACTCATCAAGCAATTGGAGGCGATGCTCGTAGCAATTACCGGTTACGACTCGATCAGCTTGCAGCCCAACGCAGGAAGCCAAGGAGAGTTCGCCGGATTGCTCGCAATCGGCGCGTTCCACGCCAGCCGCGGAGATGAGCAACGTCGCGTGTGTCTCATTCCGTCAAGTGCTCACGGCACAAATGCGGCGAGCGCCGTCATGGCAGGGATGCGTGTTGTGGTCGTCAAGTGCGACGATCAGGGCAACGTCGATCTTGGCGATCTCAAGGCCAAATGCGAACAGGCCGGTGACACCTTGGCCGCATTGATGATCACTTACCCGTCGACTCACGGTGTCTTTGAACAAGAAGTCGCGGCTATGTGCGAATTGGTTCATCTTCACGGCGGCCAGGTATATGTCGATGGTGCGAACCTAAATGCCCTTGTGGGGATTGCCCAACCGGGAAAATTTGGCGCAGACGTCAGCCACCTCAACTTGCATAAGACGTTTTGCATTCCCCACGGCGGCGGTGGTCCAGGCATTGGTCCGATCGGTGTCAAGAAACACTTAGCCCCGTTCCTCCCCACACATCCACTTGTCGACGTGCTTGATGGACCTGCGAGCGCGACTCATGCAGTTGGACC
>JBDTPW010000079.1:0-3994 GCA_039932495.1 Ilumatobacteraceae bacterium | reverse complement strand
CCCGCTTTGCCAAACGCCGGCCCGACCACGCCAAATGCCAGTAGCGGTGCGGTAATCGCCCAACTCATGATGCTCACCGTGCTGTTCAGATCATCGGCCACCGTTTTGAGCGACACCACCAACAACGTGATGGTGAAACTAACGGTGAACACACTGGCCAGTAGCACCACCAATGTGGCGGTTCGTCGTGACACCCCCACGCGAGAGGCAATCCGCCGACGCAACAGGTTCGTCCACGGAATGACCGAGACTTCATCTACACCGCCAGAGTCGATGACTCCGGCTTCGTTTTCTGAGGCAGATGGAAGATTCGCCTCGTGTTTCACGGCTATTTACCGTAGTTCCGAACTATGACAATTTACGGGAAGACGAGATCGATCACCGCACCAATGTGCTTACCGACAATCAACTCTTAAAGGTCGTCAATACTGACACGCACAGCCTTGCCAGATTCCGACATGCGCCTTTTCAACTTTGGCGTTCTCTCCAGATCAGAGATAATGTCGGCAATCCGCTCGAACAATTCCGGCGGCACTACATAAAACGAAGGCCTGTTATTGGTCAATACGGCAAACGCGCGATTTCTGGCCCGCGCTACCGATTCGTTCGGATTCTTCTTGAACTCCGTGATACTCGTTGCTGACTTGGCCATAACGCCTTCCTTTGGGCAACCAACTCCCCGACGTCTATTCAGACGGCACTAGCCTTTTTTGCTTTCGACTCATTCACGAAGTATCGCCAATAGGACTTGCGAAGTGACTTCTCTGAATCCGTCGATATCAATACAATCTCGATGTCATCGTCAGTATTCACCTGTTCCGCATTAATAAATACTTCAATAGCCTCGTTGTCGTTTTCATCAAACTGCTCAAGCGACAATAGCAATGCCTTACTTCGTTGGTAGCGAACAATAAATACCATGGCTCTAATTTAGTCCCATTTGTAGGTCGTTGATAACCGAATTTTGAAGTTCGAGTCGCGCTCGCACGCCGTGTGTCTCTAGATTGGCTTCCTCCACTCGCGCAATCTCTGATGAGAGTTCTGAAAGTTCACGAAGAGACGCCAGCGCCCTGCTTTTGGCAATATCCGAAAGATGTTTCGTGGTTGGCAGCTCGCCATACCTAATTCCTCGACCCAAGACCTCCGAAAGCGACTCAAAGAGACTCGCCCACTGATGCTGTAATTCTGTTCTAACTTGAATTTCCGCAATTACGAGTCCGCGGGTTAATTCAATGTGTGCCGCGCGATATCCGTGGCTCGGCTGACTTCGACGATCTACTAGTTTGAATCTGTCAGCGCGAGTCCCATCAATTATCTCCGTAACAACATCGTCTTGTTGCTCGCGGCTTCCAGTCACTGTGATCCTTAGCCCAACGATGTCACGAATACGACTCAAGTGAATATTCGACCGATTGAGTTTTTCGCGAATTGTCCCAAGGTTTTTGAGACGCGATTCCAATTGAAAATCGCGCTCTAAGAATTTCTCAACCAATTCACTATGTAGCTGTACTTGGGCATCGCGCCAAGCCCGACGAAGGCCCGCTAACAAAAGCCTGTCGTCATCAGACAACGACCCCGTCCGAATGGACTCACCCAATCGGTCAATCCGTCCCTTGGAAACTTCCACCTAGCCATGTGTGGATCACCGTCACGGATGGAAACGCTCACCGCGTCAACATCACCATGCCAGCTACGGGAAGACGAGATCGATCACCGCGCCGCGAGGCAACATGTCACCGTTATTTACTCGCTTGCCATCTGAAGATGCTTCACGTAGACGAAATGCTTTCTTGCCTGAGACTTTTCCTACAACGAATCCAGCTTCCGTCAATCGTGTTTCAACTGTCGGATAGCTGTTGCCAACAATATTTGGCAACTTGACCAAATCGGGACCAAGTGAAATCGAGTAAAGCAGGGTGCTGTCACGAGGAACTTGAGTGCCCGGAACAGGCGCTTGTGCCCCAATCAAATCTTTGGCCGCCGCATTGGTCAGCGCGGGTTCACTGGCCACCAGCACTAGCCGCAGATCGTTGGCCAACGCCGTGGCTTGTTCAAGAGTCATTCCAACAATCAGTGGAATTTCGCGCAATGCCGGCCCCGATGAAACCGAAAGTTCTACCGAGGTGCCCTTGAGCACCTTGTCGCCAATTACTAACGCTGGTTGATCGGGAACAATCCATGAAATCACAAAGTCGAGAGGCACATCTTCGCTGCCGGCTTGGGTCGTCGTCACGGTTAGACCAAGCGCAGTCAATTGGTCGGTGGCATCCTGCACGCTTAAACCGACAACATCGGGTAGCGGAGACAGAGTCGGACCTTCGGAAATGAAGATGGTGAAATCTTGACCCTCTTCAAGTTTTGTCCCCGCTGCCGGGTCGGTGCGCACGACATTTCCTTGCGGAATGTCGTCACTTCGCTCCGCAGCCACGACAATCGTCCAGCTATACGCTCCAACAACATTTCGCGCTTCGCCTTCGCTCAGACCGACAACATCTGGCACAACATGGGTTGGGTTAACAATTAATTGATAGGCAACCACTCCCGACACCGCAAGTGCCACCACGGCCAACAGAATCCATAATCGCGCCCGCCCTCGAGACTTAATCGATTCGCCAATTATCAATGGGTCATCACTTGATGTACCCGTGACCAATAGCGAGCCAGTCTCGCCGCCCAAAACCGTCACCCCCGCCAGCGCAGCGGCTCGTTCCACTTCAAGCCGCAGCAATTCTGCAGTGTTATCGGCTTCCTGCTTGGCAATTACCTGTTCGAATGTCTTCGCCGCCACGGCCTCTATGGGCAGTGGCATTGGCAACTTGTCAGCAATCTGTGCCAGTGCTTGCCCAAACTCAAGTGCGGTAAATCGCTCCGCCGCATTTGGTCGCCCAGCACGCTCTATCGGCGCGGCAATCGGCCCGAGATTCGCCGACACCGGCAACAACTTGCCCACTCGAGCCGCCAAAGTCAGCGCAGCCGATTCCGCCACGAACGGCAAATTTCCGGTGACCGACTCCAAGAGAGTCATCGCCAGTGAGTAGACATCGCTTCGCTCCGTTGGCACCTCACCCAAACCAATTTCCGGGGCGGCATACCGAGATTGTTCAAGGCTCAACTGCCCCGCCACAACGACACGCTTGATTCCAAGCCCGCCCAAACGCACTCGTAAGTCATCGCCGATGAACAAGTTCGCCGGCCGCACATCGCCGTGCGCCCAGCCTCTCAAGTGAACAAAGTGCAATGCCCGACACACATCAAGCCCCACCACCAACGCCTGTGACGGTGAAAGGCGTCGTCCACGGTCCAAAATCTCGCGCAAAGTTCCGCCGGCAAAATACTCCAGCACCGTAAACGTATATACGTCACCGTCAATGCTCTGGGTACCCCAGTCATCAACACTCACTAGCGACGGGTGATTAAGTGCGGCAAGTTGTTGGGTCTGGCGCATGAAATGCTCGAGGGCGTCGGTCACCGTGGCAATTTCGTTGTCTAGGTCGATCAGGCTCTCCGCCAGCACCATGCGAATGACCACTTGTTCCCGTCGCCGAAGGTCGGTGGCATCAAACACCATTGAGGTGCCAGACCCATCGGTTCGCGCATTATCTATCCGATAACGCTGGGCAATGACTTTCCCGACGAGGGAATCTCGGTTCGCCATGAGCCAGTAATTCTACTCTCACTGGCTCGCTATGCGATATCTGCTCAAATCGGCGAGAATAGAGACGTGACTAACACCACCTCATCGTCAACAACTGCACACAAAAAAATTGATAAGCAAGCGTTGATCGTAAGTATTGGAATTGCGGTTGGATTGGTACTCATTGCAGTTGGTATGCGCACCGGCCTCACCGGTCGCGATGCAAGCAATCTTCCCGATGAAATTGAAAGCATTTCACCCGCTAATGGTGATGAAGTGTTGCGTCAAGCACAAGTCATCGTCGACTTTGCCGAGGGCTACACCGCAGTACTCACCATCGACGGCATCGAACTACCCACC
>JBDTPW010000078.1:0-3623 GCA_039932495.1 Ilumatobacteraceae bacterium | reverse complement strand
ATTGGGTCGGGTGTCCATTGGGGGCGATACCCGTGGCCCACATATCGGCGATCGCCTCTTCTACCGGCTGCATGCCCGGCAGATGTGGTGCACCAACACCCGTGGTGACACCGGCGAGTCGATCGGGACGTGATTGAATGACCGCTCCCGCCGCCCACAGTGCATCTCGACGCTGCAAATTAAAGCACTGCGTAAATGCTCCCGCAGTGGCAAGAGCCTCAAGTTGTGCAATATGCAACTGCGGCGATCGTCGAACGAGATCTTCCATATCGACATACGGTCTGCCCGACTGAATTGTTTGGGCGAGTGGCGCGCCGATGCCCCGAACCGATCCAATACCTAAACGCACCGCCAGCCCACCGGCAGAGTCTGCACATTGTTCGAGCGTGGCATCGGCAAGCGACGCGTTGATGTCGGGCGTGTGCACAACAACACCATGTCGACGAGCATCACCCACAAGCGAATGCGGCGACCAAAACCCCATCGGTTGAGAGTTAAGCAGCGATGTATAGAACACCGCCGGTTCATGAAACTTGATCCACGCCGATGAGTACACCAAATAAGCGAAACTCACCGAGTGACTCTCGGGAAATCCGAAATTGGCGAACGCGGCCATTTTTTCGTAGATGAGATCGGCAACATTGCCGGTAATCCCACGTTCGCTCATCCCCGCGTACATTCGCTCGCGCAACTTTTCCATACGCATATGCGAACGCTTGGAACCCATCGCCTGGCGCAACTCGTCGGCTTGGTTCGGGGTGAACCCAGCGACATCGATGGCCATCTGCATCAGTTGCTCCTGAAATAAAGGAACGCCGAGGGTCTTGCCAAGACTGTTCTCCAGCAACGGATGCAAGTAGGTGACCGGCTCTTGACCGTTGCGGCGACGAATGTACGGATGCACCGAATCGCCTTGAATTGGTCCCGGTCGAATCAGGGCAACTTCAACGACAAGATCGTAAAACCGACGAGGCTTGAGTCGCGGCAGCGTGGACATTTGTGCACGCGACTCAATTTGGAATACGCCGATCGTGTCGGCCCGACACAACATCGCATACACATCGTCTTCTTGGGGGATCTCCGCAAGATCTAGTTGCACATTGCGAAACTCACCGATGAGATCGACCGCGTTATGTAGCGCCGAGAGCATGCCAAGACCCAGCAGATCGAATTTCACTAACCCGGCTACAGCGCAATCGTCTTTGTCCCATTGCAACACGCTGCGGTTTTCCATGCGTGCCCACTCAACCGGGCACACTTCGCTCACCGGACGATCACAAATCACCATCCCACCCGAATGAATACCCAAATGTCGTGGCGCGTCTTCAATTTGTACCGCGAGCGACATCACCGATTCCGGCACACTGTGATCGGATGCACCACTCGCGCTAGACAGCGAACCCCATGCATCTACTTGCTTGCTCCATGCGTCTTGCTGCCCAGGAGCAAAACCGAGTGCGCGGGCCATATCGCGCACCGCCGAGCGGGAACGATATGTAATGACATTGGCTACTTGGGCAGCATGATGACGGTCGTAACGCTCAAACACATACTGAATGACTTCTTCGCGGCGCCCACTTTCAATGTCGATGTCGATATCGGGCGGACCATCGCGCTCTGGAGAGAGGAATCGCTCGAAGAGCAGGCCGAGCGATACCGCATCTGCTTTGGTAATGCCAATCGCGAAACACACAGCACTGTTGGCGGCACTGCCACGGCCTTGGCAAAAAATGTTTGCGCGTTCGCAGAACTGAACGATGTCCCATACGACGAGGAAGTAACCGGCAAACCCGAGCGTGTCAATGACCTCTAGTTCATGATCGATCGTGTGCCATGCACGGGCACGAAGCGACAGGTCGTCGTGAGTGACGGTCGGACGTGATCCGTATCGGCGCGTAGCGCCTTGCTCAACAAGTTGGCGTAAGTACGACATTTCATCCAGGCCATCTGGACACCGAAACGGCGGAAGACGGGGCGCAACCAGCGCAAGATCAAAGGACAATTCGGCGGACAATTCGGCGGACCGATTGACCACACCCGGATAGCGCGCAAAGTGACGCTGCTGTTCGGCACCACTGCGCAGATACGCCGCACCGGCCGGTGGCAATTCGTGATCGATGTCATCCAGGCTGCGTCGCTCGCGCACCGCGGCTATCGCGGTGGCAAGTTGATACTGCGCGGTCACCGCATACAACACCGCGTTAGTGGCAACACATTGCACATTGTTGTGGTGAGCGATACGCACCAGCGCATCGTTACGCACCGAATCGAGTGGGTCTCCGTGATCCCACAGTTCAACGAACACGTGATCTCTACCAAAGGCACTTATTAGTTGTTGCACTTCCCGCTCGGCAGCAGCCGGACCATGTTCATAAAATGCTCGTGCCACCACGCCACTGCGACTGCCGGTGAGCACACGCCAATGACCGTCACAATGTGATGCAAGTCCGGTAAGCGTGAAGACAGGCTCTAACTTTTTGCCAGCCAGTTGACCGGCGGTAATTGCCGCCGACAACTTTGCGTAGCCTTGTGGTCCCTCGGCCAGGATCACAATGTCGCCATTGGCGCATTCAATCTCTGCGCCAAACACCGTTGGCAAACCAACGGCGCGCGCCGCTTGAGCAAATCGAACCACTCCGTACAGACCGTTGCGGTCGGTGAGCGCTAATGCGCGTAATCCAAGTTGCACCGCTCGATCCACGAGTTGCTCGGGATGCGATGCCCCGATGAGAAACGAAAAATTTGATTTACAGTGCAGTTCGCCGTACGACGGGTCGTCTCCCATCGGATTAGCGTAGCGAACATACGTTCGCTTTTGCCGCCTGAAACGGCCGCTAGATCAACCCCCGCTTAGGGTTCGAGCAACACCTAACGCACCGCGCAGGCCAACATCGGCGATTCCAATCGCCTCGTCCCAAGCGAACCATGCCGCGTCTTGACTCTCGCCTTCAAGCGGCCGGGGATCGACATCTGGCCCATTTACGAGGTATCGCAGATCCAAATGTCGGTGACCGCGAGGCCCCGGATGAACATCAAGATGAAAAAGTCGTGACTCGCCATCTGGATGTGTCCCGCGCAAACCGGTTTCTTCAAATGTCTCGCGCAGTGCCGCATCGGCGGGAGTTTCGCCGGCGTCGATGTGCCCGCCCGGTTGCAACCAGATTCCAAGTCGCTTGTGCAGGTGCAGTACAACTCCGCGAGGGCCGACAACGATTGCCGACGCGGTGACATGGGTCGTGTCGGAATGTTCATCAAACGGCGCAACAAGTAACGGCGCCTCGGCAATGAACTCGGCGATCGACTCCGCCTCGCGATCATCACAAGGCTGATGTTGGGCGAAGTATCCGCACAACTCGCTCACGAACGCCACACTTTGTTGTCGATTCACGTCACCGAAACTACAACAGAGCCACGATTGTCTGACCTCCTCTATCCATAAGTCGCAGTGAGCCACCACTGGCCATGTTCGCGGGCCACGATCACTGCCCGCGTCGTGTCACCTCGTGTGATCACCAACTGCAACCGCGCCAAGCGACGCCGCCGCGTCGGATCCCACCAGCGTTCTTCAACGGGCCACGGCCCGGCCCACGACACCACCACATACGGTGCGGCATTGGCACTGG
>JBDTPW010000077.1:0-6229 GCA_039932495.1 Ilumatobacteraceae bacterium | reverse complement strand
TGATCTCCTTGCTCTTCTTGCGAGAGCGGTTGACGAAGTGTCGAACCAGGCGACCGGACTTATGCACGAGATTTTCTCGTGCGCTTTACCGTTGCGAGACAGTGCCGGAATTTCACCGGACTTCGCTGGGAACTACACGCTTCGACTATTGCCGAAGTGAGTTCAGACTAGCGCAGCGAGTCGCCTCATTCCCTCTTCCAGATCCTCATCGGACAGAGCAAAACTAAATCGGGCATAACCCGGAGCGCCGAAGGCCTCCCCTGGCACGAATGCCACCTTGGCTTTGTCGAGTACGAGATCGGCCAAGTCAAGCGTGGTAGTAACCACCGACCCGCTTAAGTTTCGGTTGAGCAGACCACGAACATTCGGAAAGCAATAGAACGCTCCCTGGGCTTTCATGCACGACACACCGTCAATTGCATTGAGCATCCGATGCATGACGTCGGCGCGCCGAGCAAAGGCGCTGCGCATCATTGCGACTGCTGACAAATCGCCGCCTACCGCTTCCAGTGCGGCGGCCTGCGCGACGTTGGAAACATTTGAAGTCGTGTGAGATTGAAAGTTGATAGCCGCCTTCATCACGTCGGGTGGCCCAATCATCCAACCGACCCGCCATCCCGTCATCGCATACGTCTTGGCCACGCCGTTGATCACCACGCATTGGTCAACTATCTCCGGCACCAGAGCCGGCATTGACGAGAACGCGTGTTGGTCGTAGGTGAGATGCTCGTAAATTTCATCCGTCACAACCCAAATCCCATGCTCACATGCCCAGCGTCCTATAGCCGCTGTTTCCTCTGGCGTGTACACCGTTCCGCTTGGATTGTTCGGTGAGACAAAGAGCAATACCTTTGTCCGCGGCGTGCGCACACGCTCAAGTTGCTCGACGGTGACCTTGAATTCGGTTTCTTCGGTGGTGTCGACGATGACCGGAACACCTCCGGCAAGCAGAATCGACTCTGGATACGTAGTCCAGTACGGGGCCGGACAGATCACTTCGTCGCCGGGATCGCATGTGGCGGCGAAAGCGACGAACACCGCATGCTTGGCGCCATTGGTGACCAATACCTGCGACGCTTTATAACTCACACCACTATCGCGCAGAGTTTTGACCGCGATCGCCTCTCGCAATTCTGGCAATCCCGCTGCAGGTGTGTAGTGATGAAATTTGGGTTCTCGTGCGGCGCGTACCGCAGCTTCGACAATTCGTTCTGGAGTTGGGAAATCTGGTTCGCCGGCACCAAACCCGATGACATGTTCGCCCTTTGCATTCAGCGCCTTGGCCTTTGCGTCAACCGCCAATGTTGCCGATTCACTAATCTCCGTCAATCGAATCGACACGCGGGCTTCGGGGTTTTGTCGCGGAGCCACGGATACCATGCTTACATAGTGACCGTTAGCCAAGCGAGACAATTAGTGATTTCCTGATGAACATCGAAGATGTTCTCGATGCCGAATGGGACGCGGTTGGCGCCTTGCGCGATCCAGTCTTGGTCATTGCGTTGCGAGGCTGGTTTGATGTCGCCGGTGTCGCCACCGGAGCCCTCGAGTGGTGCATTCAGGATCGGACGATCACCGTGGTCGGGAGTATCGACCCCGATCCATTTTTTGACTTCACCCAGGAGCGCCCTGAAACGTACTTGGATGAAGAAGGCGAGCGCCACATGCGTTGGCCAGAAAACGAATTCATTGTGGCCAGGTTCCCCGAAGGAGCCCGCGACCTTGTGTTGGTTTCCGGCGTCGAACCCCACATGCATTGGAATACCTTTGCCGAATGCATGGTTCTTTGCGCAGAGAAGCTTCAGTGCGAAGTTGTTGTTACGGTCGGCGCCGCCGCCGAGGCTGTCCCCCACACTCGATCGCCGTTGGTCATCGGTAGCACGACTAACGATCTGCTCGCACGTAAATTGGGCCTAAGTCGGCCGCAATACCAAGGACCGACGGGTGTCGTAGGCGTGATTCACGAACGTCTCGATCGACGGGGAATTACTGGAGTCTCGTTGCGAGTTGGAGTGCCGCATTATTTGGCCAATGCCCAACACCCAAAATCTTCCGCCGCCCTGCTTCGCCATCTCGAACATGTTCTCGGAGTCCCCACGTCTCACGACTTGATGTACGAGGAAATACAACGATGGGAGGAGCTCCACGATGCATCTGTGGGTGGGGACGAGCAGGTTTCCAGATACTTGGAAATGTTGGAAGGCGAATACGATCGGCGAACGGAAGCAACCATTCCATCCGGAGATGATCTCGCTGAGCAGTTCGAGAAGTTTCTCCGTGAGCAGAACGAAGACCGCGACAAAGGCAAAGAGTAACTAGCCCATCCGACCGCTGATGTATTGCTCGGTGCGCTCATCGGCGGGATTGAAGAAGATCTTCTTCGTGGAGTCGTATTCAACTAGGACTCCGGTCGGTCGGGAGGCATTCGGATTAATTTCGGTATTGAAAAAGGCGGTGCGATCACTGACCCTTGCAGCCTGTTGCATGTTGTGGGTGACAATGACGATTGGATACTGGGCCTTGATCTCGACCATCAAATCTTCAATTCGCGCGGTTGCTATGGGATCAAGGGATGAACATGGCTCATCCATCAGGAGCACATCGGGATTTACCGCAAGCGCCCGGGCAATGCATAATCGCTGTTGCTGACCGCCGGACAATGAATACGCGGATTGCTTAAGCCTGTCCTTTACTTCTTCCCATAATGCTGCGCGGCGCAGAGATTTTTCGACGATTTCATCAAGCTCGACCTTGGAGGGCTTTCCATTGACTCGTGGACCGAAGGCGACATTGTCGAAAATTGATTTTGGAAATGGATTTGGTTTTTGGAACACCATCCCGATCCGACGACGCACTTCACCAGTGTTGGCAAGTGGACCATAGAGATCAATTCCCCGGTAAAAGACTCGCCCACCGACTTTCGCCGTCGGAATCAGGTCATTCATGCGATTGAAGCATCGTATGATCGAGGATTTGCCACATCCGGACGGTCCAATCAATGCGGTAATTTCGCCTCGATGAATCTGTAGGTTTACATCACGAACCGCGAGGAAGTCACCGTAATGAACTCGGAGATCCTGTGATTCCATCACCGTCTCAGTGGTGTCACTCAACGGGTTTTCGCCGACTGCCAGATCGACTCTTATATTCACGCCACGAACTCTAGTGGAATTGATTACCACGACTTCCTGCTTCGATCACGAATGAGGATCGCGATCATGTTCAGTGCCACGAGCAGAACGAGAAGCACGATGATTGCTGCCGCACCGACGGCCCGAAATTCCAACTGTGCTTCGGTGGCGTACTTAAAAATTGCCAGCGGCAGTACGGTGTAGTCGGAATCGAATCCCGTGGGATTTGAGCTCACATATGCGAGTGCGCCGAGCAAGATCAGCGGAGCCGATTCACCGAGCGCTCGCGACACACCAAGAATGCTTCCAGTGGCAATTCCAGGCGTAGCCGCCGATAGAACTTGTCGGCTTATGGTTTGCCACTTTGTAGCACCCAATGCGTAGGCACCATCGCGCAAACTAGAAGGCACGGCGCGAAGTGCTTCCCGTGCGGCAACGATCATCACCGGTAACACCATCATGGTCAGCACCGCCGACGCCGACCCAACGGAGAAACCCCATGACAACGGTCCGCGCACGACAAATGCCAAACCGAGTATTCCAAAAACGATGCTTGGTACGCCAGCAAGCGTTTGAATGTTCAACGAAATTAGTCGATGAATTCTGCTCTTGGAATTGGCAAATTCCTCTAAATAAATCGCGCTGCCCACAGCCAAAAAGAGCGAGACAACTCCCGAGGTAACCACTACCCAAAGAGAGCCAAAAATGGCCGACTGTATTCCTGCGTCTTGCGGAAACGGGGAGGGAAAGTTGCGAATAAGATCTAAATTAAGTCGCGACCTGCCATCTATGAACGAAGTGAGCAAAACGACAATCAGTGTCATCACCGCTAGTAACGTCGCAAACCACAACAATCCTAGAAAAAATCGATCGCGAAATTTCCGCCAAAAACCTGTTCTATCGAGTAGATCGGCTTCGAATCGCGACGAATGAACGTTGGTCTTGCTCATTCGTATACCTCCCTGAATCGCCGCACGATCCTTCGACTGATGAGGTTGAGCACAAAAGTAATCACAAATAGAAGCGAACCCACGGCAAAAATTGTGCGATATCCGGTGGAGTCCGTCGATTGATCGCCCATTCCGGCAAAACCAATAAACGAAGACATTGTTTGCATCGGTTGACCGGGATTGAACGTGAACATCGCCGAACTCCCGGCCGCCAACAAAACGATCGTTGTTTCACCGATCGCCCGCGACATGGCGATCACTCCGGCGGCAATTATTCCCGACAATCCAGCCTGAAAAATCACTCGAGTACACACTTCACGCTTCGTCGCACCGAGCGAGTAGGCGCCTTCGATGAGGGGCCGCGGTACGGCAGCCATCGCGTCTTCCGCAAGAGTGGTCATCATTGGAAGAATCATCAATCCCACGGTGATTCCGGCTGCTAGTCCGCTATAGATACCGACATCGCCGATCGGCCACAATTTGGCGGCAATGTTTGGCGAAATGAAATAAAGAGCAAAGAATCCAAATACGACTGTCGGAATCCCGGCGAGGATTTCGAGCATTGGCTTGAGGATTCGGCGCGTGCGGTCGGACGCATATTGATTGAGAAAAAACGCGATTGCCAATCCACCTGGCACGGCAATGACAACGGCGATGAGCATGATGATGAAGGTGGCAACGACGAGTGGCCAGACTCCGAAATTGGGCGGATCGTAGAGCGGATACCACTGAACATTGCCGAGGAACTCAGAGATGTTTACATCGCCAAAAAATTGAATAGTCGGTCTAACCAGGGACACGACGATGCCCGTGGTGATTAAAACTCCGCTTGCCGCAATCGTCGCCAGAACTGCAACGACAAACTTTTCAAAGTTCTGTTGACGACGTTTACGACCCGAGGGTTGAAGATCTTTGAGGGTTGGCAACGTCGCGTTCATGGATCGCCGTAACTCTACTTTTTATTAATTCTCCACCCGCGGAAGTGCCGCAATCTTGGCCATCTCCGATTGCAGAGTTGCGATCTGCGTGTCGGTGAGGGGCACAAATAGAGCATCGGCACTGATTTGCTTGAGGTTGTCGGCATAGAACTGAACAAATGCCCCAACGGCCGGCTTTGTCGTGATCGACACATTCTTGACGTAGATATACAGCGGTCGCGACATTGGATATGTGTAGGCCTGAACCGTCGCTTCAGTTGGGTCCGTGCAACCCGCCCCGTTGTCCAACTGGATCGCCGTCACACTATTTGAATTCTCGATCGCATAAGACAGACCGAAATAGCCCATCGCACCGGCATCGCTCTGGACGCCACGTACCGTAACGTTGTCATCTTCTGAAGTTTGGACGCCTTCCTTGCGCACAACTCCGCTCGTACCATTGACAAATGTAGTGAAGGCGTCGAATGTACCTGAGTCGGTTCCTGCGCCGTACAACTTGATCGTCGTGTCAGGAAAACCGTCGCGAACCTCCGACCATTTTTTAACCTTGCTCGTTGGACCCCAAATCTTTTCCATTTCCGTCATCGTCAAGCACTTGGCCCAAGTGTTTTTCGGATTGACCACAACAGCAATGCCGTCGTTGGCAATGAGTACCTCGGTATAGGCAATTCCCGCCTGGGCACAATTTGCCGCCTCGGTGGATTTGATCGCCCGGGATGCATCCGAAATGTCGGTCTCATCCTTGCAGAATTTTTCAAAACCTCCGCCGGTGCCGGAGATACCGACAGTAACTTTTGCCCCATTCTTGCCAATCACGCTCTTGGTTGCATTCTCAAAATATTTGGCCGCCACGGCAGTTAGTGGGTAAACGGTGCTTGAGCCATCAATGCGGAGGGTCTCATTGCTGGCATTGGCGAGCACAAATTGCGCTTCGGTGGTCTCGGTCCAAACGAACTTCGCATTCGTTTCCGGATTTGTGGAATGAAGGGATGTACCTTCGACGATTTCACAGCGAATGTAAGAGGATCCCGCCTGCTCAATTTTGTACGCATCCCTCAATTTGCACGCGTCACCAGACCTGGCCGCCGATCCGGAGCCGGAAGATGAACATGCGCTTGCTATCACCGCCAGAGTGGATACGAGGAGGAGAGCAAATCTACGGTTGATTGAAGGTGAGGTCATAGCTAAACAACCTATGCAAGCCAGACCA
>JBDTPW010000076.1:0-8350 GCA_039932495.1 Ilumatobacteraceae bacterium | reverse complement strand
ACCGATAAAAGTGTCACCGACGAGACTTCGTCGTTCCGATCGGCGCGTGCGCCACGCCTTGCGTGGTCGTTCTTTCGTATTGGGGCGATGAACGAATTGCAGTACAGGTCGAATTTCTTCCTCCAGTTATTGGAATCGTTCCTCACTCTTGCAGCTGGCCTTGTCGGTCTGGCGGTCGTGTTTGGCAGGACTGCCAATCTCAATGGTTGGACTCGACCGGAACTTTTGGTCGTCATGGGTGTGTTCACCATGGTTGGCGGTATCACCAACACATTCGTTGTACCGAACATGCAAAAATTGGTCGAAGATATCCAGCGCGGGACACTTGACTATGTACTTACCAAACCTGCCGATGCACAGACGTTGATCAGTGTTCGCCTCATTTCGATTTGGCAAAGTGTGGACATCCTCACCGGCTTGATCGTATTAATCATCGGGATGGTGCAACTCGGTGAGAACAATAATGGCGCCGCCGGGGCGGCATCGCTCGTCTTGTTGCTCGTGCTCGGATGTTGGACGATCTATTGCTTCTGGCTGATATTGGCCTCGACCGCGTTTTGGTTCATTCGCGTCAACGAAATGCAGGAACTTTTCCAAGGTCTGTTTCGATCCGGTCAGTACCCGGTAAGGATTTACCCGGGTTGGATGCGATTCGGACTCACGTTTCTTGTGCCGATCGGTTTTGCCATCACCGTGCCGGCCGAGGCGGCGACGGGTCGACTCACGGGCGCAACGGTGATCGTCGCGATTGCTGCCGCAGCAATATTTGGATTTGGCAGTCGATTAATCTGGCGCTCTGGGTTAAAGCATTACAGCGGCGCATCCGCGTGACAGAGGTGATCGCTAGAATTCAGACTTAGCGTGCATCAATTCACTGAACTTCGTCGTTCCAAGAATTTGCTGTGGAATCTGACGCTGCGGGAACTGCGAGCCAGGTACCGAAAGTCGTTTCTTGGGTGGGCGTGGTCGATGCTCAACCCGCTATCGAACATGCTCATTTACTGGTTTGTGTTCGGTGTCGTCTTTGGTGCCACCGCTCCGATCGGTCATCCTTCCGGAATTCAGGTCTATGCGCTCTATTTGTTGACAGGAATTTTGCCGTGGGGATTCTTTTCCCTCGTCACCAACCTTGGTATGGGTTCGTTACTTGGTAATGCGAGCCTTGTCCGCAAGGTTGCGTTCGCCTGGGAGACATTGGTCTTTGCCCAGGTCATTTTTTCGTTCGTTCAATTCTGTATTGAAATGTCGATACTGTGCATCGCTTTGCTCATCGCCGGCAGTCCGATACTTCCGTGGATTCCCGTTGCGTTCCTGTTGATGCTCCTCTTGGCGGTGTACGCGGCCGGCTTTGCACTTGCGCTGGCGGCCAGCGCGGTATTTTTTCGTGACCTCAAGTATTTATGGACGATCGTCATTCAGGTGATGTTCTTTGCTACGCCAATTATCTATACACCAGATCGGTTGGACGGAAAACTGAACCCATTCATTGAATACATTCTTCACTGGAATCCGATGGCGGTGTTCATTCAATCGTTTCGCCACATGCTCTATTCGGGTCGTACACCCGAGTGGGGACACATCGCGTACCTCGTTGTTGCGTCAAGTGTGTCGTTCTTTTTCGGATGGTTCCTGTTTGGAAAATTGTCACGCCGAATCGCAGAGGAATTGTAGATTCAATCGGCCGTTTCTAGCGGTGAACCTGCCATGTTGAGGGAATGGTGACCACACCTTCTTCGAATAAATCAGTCTGATGAACTTCGAATCTCACCCAATTTTGGCAATGGTCGTACTCAGTTGTGCCGGTCGCGTCAGTAATGGCCATCGATAAGAAATAAGTTCCCTCAAGTAGCGGAAGCACAGGAATACTGATCGACACCGAAATCGGTTCCTGCACCGCACGTAGAAGAGTTTCGAGTCGTTGAGACGTGCTCGACCACAACACCTCGCCATCCAATTTAGAAATGGTGGCCTTGAGGATTGGAGCGACGAGTTGTGATTGAGGAGTTAGTTCGCCGTGGACGACGACCGCGCCATTTGTGTCAATGCGGTTCACGCTCTGACCGGAGCTATTGCGTAGTTCGATCAGAGTGAAGTGTGCTTCACCGGTGCCCCAACGCTCGCGCAAGTTGGCATCCTTTTGCGCATGTTCTGTGTAACTGCCTCCGGTGTAGGCAGCAATCACTTCGGCAGCCGGACCCCGCTGCTTTAAGTGACCCTTTTCCAACCACAGGACTTCCTTGCACAGTTGTTGCACCGCCGGCAAACTGTGGCTTACCACGACGATCGTGCGACCTTCACGTCGAAACTGTTCGATCTTTTCGCTGCTCTTGCGCTGAAATGCCTGGTCACCGACGCTGAGGATTTCGTCGATGAGCAATATCTCTGGCTCAACGTGAGCGGCAATGGAAAAGCCAAGTCGAATGGTCATTCCTGACGAGTAATCCTTTACAGGTATGTCAATGAATCTCTCCACCCCCGCAAATTCGACGATGCTGTCGAATTGACGTTCGATGTCTTTCTTCGACATTCCAAGAATCGCGCCGTTGAGAAACACATTCTCTCGGCCGGAAAGCTCGGCGTGAAATCCGGCCCCAAGTTCGAGCAAGGCTGCAACCGTTCCGTCAATGCCGATAGTTCCTTTATCGGGATGGTATATGCCGGTCAAGCACTTGAGCATTGTGCTCTTGCCCGATCCGTTCGATCCAATTATCCCGAGCGTTGCTCCATGCTCGACATCGAAGGAAACGTCTTCAAGGGCCCAAAATTCTTCGTAGCGAGCGCGCCGACCTCGAAGCAACGCCGCCTTAATGTAACGATTGCGTTCGTGATAGAGGCGGAAGTTCTTTGAAACGGAATCAACGACGATTGCGGCGGTACCCATTGCGCGTATGACCCTAGTTGCGCTGGGTCGATGAATGTTGAGAAGTCATTTCCGCTAACTGTGCACGCAACCAGGCCGGAAGAACTTTTCTATCCCAATTGATGACAAGTGAGTCAGCATGTTCAAGGTAGTAGGTGAGTTCCTCGCTTGGGTTTGCCGAGTCCTGATACCACGGCAGATGTCTGGCCACGTAAGGCGGAGCGGAGCGCAATGATTTGGAATTTTGGTGGTTCTCACCCGGCCGATACATCGCAAAGGTGGTGTCGACGTCCGCTTTGTAATATCCGGGGACATACACATTTTTCCAGAACTGCGACTCCCACGTCCGAACTCGCTCGGCGTGCTCGTAGGACTCCGGTAAATCATCAATCCGTAAACTCAAACCAATTTTGTCGATGTCTGGATGATCCTTCAGCATGTTGGCGAACTCGTCCAACACGTCCTTCGGGCACTCGCTACTCGGCACAACGTCTGGGTCTGTAACAACGAAATGTGAATCGTGACCCAACTCCGGAACTAATCCGCTCAGCCAAGGCCCACGATGACCAAAGTTGATCTCGTTGAATAGTTTGTGATGCGGTGAAGAGTTGAGGTAATCGAGGAGCGGAGGATATGTGCTGGCATTGTCACAAAACCAGATGTTCTGTTGCCCGATTCCCTCAAGCCAGGTCACCAGTTGGCGCAAAGAGTCAAGTCGATCCCGAGTGATGATGATGACCGGGTACTGATTCATCGCGCTACGGGGATGCAGAGAATCTGGCGGCAAGTCGACCCAAACGCTGGCCAATCCGGTAACTCCGCGATGCTTCAATTTCGGCCATACGTGTCCGCAGACGATCACGTTGATCGGTCATCGCAACCTGCATCTGTAACAGTTGCTCGTGCTCAGCGGTAAGGGCGGCAAGCTGCCCGGCTAGAGAATTGCGTTGTTCGACGGCTTCTTCAATTCCACCGCGAACCTGCAGTAGTTCGCGCCTGGTGTTAACCAGTTCGGCGATTTTGCCCTCGATGTATTGGCTGATGCGCTCATTTTTCATTCGCAGACCACGAGCTTCCTCGGCAAGTTCTGCGATTAATTCATCTCGATCATCCGGCGATGAAGTCATTCACATCAGCATATCTATTGCCTTTCGGCGCGTGACGACCACTTGCGCCAAGAAAATTCCCGTGCGAGTAGATTTGTCCATAATGTCAAGTGTCTCGAGCACTCTGAAACGTTCGCTTATTTGGATTGAATACGCATACGTCGTAGTCGTGATCTTCACGCTCACTCAGGGTCCCGTGTTCAAGTTGTGGCTGGCAAGTGCACAAACTTCTGCGGGTCCGATTCCCGAGTCGTATCGCCTTACATTCATTGCTGTGCAGATTCCGGCCCTGATGCTGCTTGGATATCGACTCCACAATTCGCGATTACGTTTGGCACCGGTTGCCCTTCTGGCGTGTTTTGTTTCGTGGATGATGCTGTCAACGTTGTGGGCAACGTCGGGTCGAGACACCATCGTCGAATCGACGATTCTTGTGATAACCGCCGCCACCGGGCTGTATCTGGCCAGGAGTTTTTCGCCATTTCAACAAATGTTGCTGGTGTGCGTGGCGATGCAACCTGGTCTAGTCCTTTCCTACATCGCGGTGAAACGAAATTGGGAATTTGCCGTCAGCATCGAGGGGCATTGGGTCGGGATCTATTTCAATCGTAATTCGCTCGCCCCAGTTGCCGCCGTTGGAATGGTTGCCGCACTTGGATTGCTGTGGGTCGTGATCAACCGACGACAAAAGCAATGGTGGCTCGTGATGTCATTTGTACTCATTGACGTTGCGCTATTTGATGGATACGTGTTGTCGCGCACCCGATCGAGCACATCTGTTTGCGCGGTTGCCGTATTTGTTTTGATTTGGGGGAGTTGGTCGCTCATTCGTCTGCTCCATCGCCGAGGAACTTTGGACATGAACCAAATTCGCCGATATATGTATTCCTCATTTGTGCTGGCGGAGAGCCTTGGCACGTGGTTGTTTTTCAAATTTCAGGCGACCATTTTGCGCTGGCTCGGGGAGGAAGACTTTTTCAACGGTCGATCTGCGATATGGCACTACGGATGGACGGGATTCCTGGATCGTCCGTTTTTCGGTTGGGGATGGATGGCGGCGTGGAAATCCGATGTTTTCCTTCATCGCGACTTGTATTGGACTGTTCAGGGCGTCCAGTTTTCGCACAGCGCATACATCGACGTGCTACTCGGTGGCGGAATTATTGGTGGACTGTTGTTGCTGCTTGTCCTTATTTACGGTGGTTACTCACAGATTGAGAGCGGGTTACTGTCTACGGCCGGTCAGTGGTCGTACGCGATGACGTTCTTTGTACTTCTGGCCTCGACGCAAGAGAGCTTTGTCGTTGGCAATCACTTTCTCTGGTTGTTGCTTGTCGCGTCCATCATTGGATGCGACGAGTTAACCGACGAATCGAACGTTGGTTGGACTACTGCTCCTCAAGAAGTGAGAGCATAAAGTTTCGCGGGTCTTGGGGCGCAGGACTCAGTCCGCTCTGGCTAATTGGCTTCACTGCAACTTGAGAAATCAATGGATGCGACGGCCGTTGGTCCAATTCTCCGTCGCCGAATAGCTCCTCATGAACCTTTTCGCCAACTCGCAATCCAACGACCTCAATGCGAACATCTTTGCCTGAGTTCTTGACCAGTTGAGTTGCCACATCGTAAATGCTCACGGGGACTCCCATATCGAGAACGAGAACCTCGCCCGTGCGACCGATGGCGCCTGCTTGGATGACGAGTTGAACGGCCTCGGTAATTGTCATGAAGTAGCGGGTGACGCCACGATGAGTCACCGTGACCGGGCCACCTTTGGCGATTTGATCGCGAAACGACATCAGCACACTTCCGCGTGAACCAAGGACATTGCCGAAGCGGACCGAAATGTATTTTCCGGGCGGGGCGGAAAATGCAAAGTCGGCCGTGAGTCGTTCGGCAAGTCGTTTCGAGTATCCGAGCACGCTTGTTGGATTTGCGGCCTTGTCTGTGGAGATGTTGATGAACACGCCGACGTAGTTTCGCTGCGACGCCTGTAGAAGTGTTTGAGTACCCAACACATTTGTTTGGTACGCCTCGATGGGGTATCGCTCGAGCAACGGTAGGTGCTTCAAAGCCGCGGCATGGAAGACAACCTCTGGTCGGCGCGTGTCGAAAATGTGATTGATTGTCGCTGCATCACGAAGATCGGCGAGAACAGTTTGTGGTGTATCCAAAAGTGCGCGTCCGTAAATTGAAAGCTGAACTTCATGAAGTGCACTTTCGTCTCGGTCGAGCATGATCAATTCAGAGGGATTAAATCGCGCCAATTGACGGCACAGTTCGCTGCCGATACTTCCGCCAGCCCCCGTGACCATGACTCGTCGGTTGACGAGGTATGCAGAGATCTGTTCAAGGTCGATGTGCACGCGGTGGCGACCGAGCAGGTCCTCGTCGGTGAGATCGCGAATGTCTGCGGTATCGAAAGGACGTTCGTTAAAGTCCTGCATCGCCGGCAGCACCTTGACATCCATCTCCAACCCTCGTGCAAGCGAGGCGATCTCATTGATCAGGTGTGAGTCGGCACTTGGAATGGCTATGAGCAAGATGTTGGCGCCGGTTTTTTCTCTGACGTCCGCAAGCGATGTCCGTCCACCCAAGACTGGAATACCAGAGATGCTCAGGCGGTGCGTTTGTTCATTGTCGTCCAGAAATGCGACCGGCAGATATGGCGAACTTGGGTTACGTAGCAACGTGTTGACAACCTGGATCCCACCTTCGCCCGCGCCGTAAATGATGAGTTTTGCCGCGGTCTCCGCTGTAGGACGGCGCAGGCGCTCACGCACGAATCTCCACACATACCGGTTGCCGGCGGTGAGAAACAGACCGGCGACTCCGGCCACGGCGATGACGCTGCGGGGAAATGGATTGTTTGAAAAGTCAAAGAATCGCAACAACAGCAAGACGAGAGTCGTCAACGCCGAAGCGAGGATCAGTCCAGCGACCTCGTCGAAACTTCCGTAGCGCCACCGTCGTCGGTAAATCCCGACGGAAAAACCAATGACTGCTTGAACGACGACGACGATAGGGAGTATTCGAACGACGGAGTCCTTGGTTGCCCCGTACGGATCGATGTGCCCTTGATAAACGAATCTCGCATACGAGGCCAGAATCGCTGCAACCGACCACGACACGATGTCAAGCAAGAACTGGAGTACCGCTGAAGATCTGGCAAAGGTTGACGACTCAACGAAGCGCTCGGCCGCACCTCGTAGGCGGGCTCGATTCAATGCCACGTCGACATCTTACGGTCAGTGTTGTACGAGTATGACGCCAGCGACTTCGTTGCCCGCGTTCTTCGCTATCGCCCACACATTCTTGAGATCATCGCTTCTGCTTGTCTGCGAGTCTGCGATCAATGCGACTATCGAATGAGGCGGTGGTAGCAGTTCGGTCGTTGTGAGGTGATCGGCGCCATTCAACGAGGTTACGGTCACAGCGTTACTCTGCAGCGCCTGAGTGAGAGTGGAAACGACCGACGTATTATTCTCGCCATCGACTGAAAGCAAACGAACATTGGTTGCCGAGTGAAGGGCAAGTTGGTGAACCAATCCGGCGGCGACATGTTGTGCACTTGAATCCTTCCCGTCCAACCGAAGAACGCCCAGATTATTCTCCTCGCCGACTGTTGCGTTTAGTTTGCGCACGGTTCGAATACGTTTATCGGTTACCGATAGTTGCAGCACGATGAGAAATCCAAGTAGCGCACCAACTCCGAGCCCGAAACCGTACGTTGATGCCTTGACCTTGCTGATCGACGGTCCGAGTTCTTCGGTCTTATTGGAAATGAGTGCCACTTCTCCTGTTACTAACGACTTTCCGGTTTCCAGTGCAAGTTGTTGATTGCGCGCCGATTGATCATCGTTCGGGGAATTATCAACCAATACTTTGATGATCTTCTCGGCCCGCTCGAATCCCTGTTCAATGCTCAGGGCACGGAGACGTGAGATTTCCGCAACGTAGGCATCTATCGCGATGTTGCAATCTTCGGCGGTGGTTGCCTCACACTCGAATGTATAAGAAGGTGAACCAGCACTTAGGAAGGTAAATCGTTTCTTGCCATCCGTGTCATTTGTATCGATGAGTGTGAAGGTTTGGTCAGTTCGAGCGACCGACACATTTATATCAACACCGGTCTTGTCTGCGATGTCTTTGTGCGTTTCTGGGGATTGGAGAACCATCAATTGATTGTCAAAACTTGGATATGGCACGATCGAAGCCGGATCGATTTCGGCAATCGACATGACCGCGGATTCGTCTCGAGCCTCGTATCGCCGAGTGATCCGTACAAAACCGGGCGTTGTCTGCAAATCCGACTCGTTGGCAAACAGAAATCCGACGCTGATGAGCATGACCAAAGGGATAATCCACCAACGCCGTATCAAGGCGT
>JBDTPW010000075.1:0-53138 GCA_039932495.1 Ilumatobacteraceae bacterium | reverse complement strand
TTGCGCATTGTGCCCACGTCTTGGAGCGTCGTTTCAACGATGTCGCCCGGTCGCAAATATACGGGAGGTTTGCGACCGTGACCGACACCAGCCGGTGTTCCAGTGAAAATAATATCGCCGGGATACAACTCGCATATCGAGGAGAGATACGAGACAACTTGCGGAACATCAAAAATCATGTCGTTCGTCGAAGCATGTTGGCGTACCTCGCCATTGACCGTGCAACCGATCATTAAGTCGTCGCGTTTCAGATTTTCCCGAACATCGCATACCCATGGTCCGATCGGAGAAAACCCCTGCCGGCTTTTTCCCAAACTGAATTGTGGCGGCCTTCCTGAATTTTGCAGTTGACGATCGGAGACATCTTGTCCCGCACAAAGCCCGGCGACGTGATTCCACGCAACGGACTCTGCAATGTCTCGTCCCCCCACGGAAATGACGACTACAACTTCTGATTCATAGTCGCACGTGTCTCCAACAATTCGAATGTCACCGGCTGGTGCGCCCAACGAGCTTTGAAATTTGGCAAAGGTAAGTGGCGTAAGCGGCAGTTCTGAGCCCATTTCTTCGGCGTGCTTTCGGTAATTCAATCCGACAGCAAACATCTGGCGAGGGCGAGGCACCGGGCAGTCCAATGCACTGATGGTTGCCTTAGGAGCGTCGCTTGAGGGTGTGAGAGATTCGGCCAGGCGCCGCACCTCTTCCCAGCGCGAAAGGCATGTCATTGGATCGCTTGACAGAGAACCGTTGCTTGCCGTTTCAACATCGACAAGGCGGTCGTCAGGGCCGGAAACCAAATGCGCCCGACCGCGAAAAGAAGCCAGTCGTGCGTTCATTTTGTGACTGCGCTAGATGCGGTTACGCGCGGCTCGGCGCTGGGCCTGGGCATGCGCCCGAGATTGACGCTCTTTTTCCTTGCGGGCCATCCGCTGACGACGCTTTTCCTCTTGGGCCGCGGTATCAATTTCGATAGGAAGCAGTGGCGAATCGGCCGCTGCCACCGTTGGAAATGCGAATCTCTCGTCTGTGGCGATCAATTTTCTGAACCCGGCAAGTGTGAGCGAATACTGGACCGACATCAATCGAACAGCATCGAGCCCAAACGATTCGATGAGTTCGTCCACATGTGCCAATAGATCGGCGAGATTCGGATCATCGGAATTCGGGCCAAGGATTTCGATGCATCGCTCGGTGCATGGCTCACTTAACAGCACTCCGGAATCAAGGTGGGCATTGCGAGCGACCATCGCCTGACGAATTGTTGCAGCAATTTCGGTCGGCTCACTGAAGACACCAGCCGGGAGTGCCAAGACTTTGGCAATCGGGTCGCGAAGTTTCTCTGGTAGCGCCGTGACTAATCCGACTAGTGATTCATCGCTGATCGAACCAAAGACTGATGCATATCGACGTTCGAGAAGGATGTGATCGCGCGAGGTACTTACGGCCATGGGGGATGCCTCTACATATCTAGGTCGAGATCAAATAGATGATCGGGACCTTCAGTGTGTCAGGCGCGCGCGCCGACCACTACCACAGATCGGAAATTGATTAGAGCGGTCGTACGTTGTTCGCTTCGACGCCTTTTCGACCCTGCCCTAGTTCGAACTCGACTTCTTGACCGGCTACGAGGCTGCGACGACCGGAGCCTTCAATATTCGAAAAATGCACGAATACGTCTTCGCCGTCTGTTCCAGTAATGAATCCAAAACCCTTTTCATCGTTAAAAAATTTGACCGTACCTGTTGGCATATCTACTCGTTTCGTGTTGAACTTTGTCTATTGCAAAAAATGTTACATAAGTTGACGGCCAATTTCTAGTGGCCTATTCAATATTAATTAGTCAAAATTACTTGGTCACCAGGGCCTGAATTTCGCGGACAACAATTTGGTGCGATGCATTGGTAATTACGTCGCTTAAAGTTCCACTCGCTCCCGTATTGGACCGCCACGAGACGCGCCACTGGATTCCCAATTTGGCTGGGAAAGCCCCGCTGCTGTGCAGTGCCGACGAATGCTCGTACGTATACATGCACGGTGACTCGAGCGAATCGCCATAGATAGGGAACCACCAGCGTCCGGGCCCCGAGCATTCGACTTCGCCTGAACCCAGATCTCCGTCACCCGGTTGGAATTTCAATTTTTTCGGCGTTGCTGTCGTGGTCACGGAGATTGGGCCGCTCGGCGATGGCACCCAAACAGTCACCGAAAGCGGAATCCAGATAAGCGGGTTGACCCAAAACCACAATCCAACCTTGACTACGCCACGATGTGCCGGGGGAGCGAACTCGCCCCACGGGGCGGGAATGTTGTCGTAGAGCACCGACGATGCCTCGGTGGCGAGGGTTTCCGTTGACACTTGGGGGATCCAGTAAAACGAAGTGGCGGGTTCGCGGTCTGTGCAGGTGTAGTCGTACAGCTGATAGCGAATCGGTCCGATTTGCTTGAATACTTCTCCGCCCGAACCAGCGACCGCGTCGCGAGGGATCGCCGGTGACCATTCGCACTGACTGGGCAAGTTTTGTGAACTGGGCGGAGTTCCGACACGAACACCCGCCATAATTTGAGACCCGTTGACGGCAGCGCTGATATCGACGGCCACTCCGTTGTTCGAATCATCAGCTAAAACCATGTCGGGTGGCGATGCACTTATCGAAACGGCAACAATCAATCCGCTCAGGAAATAATTCCGCATATGTCCTCTCCATATGTCGCGTCGGAGCCTGTGGCGTCCGACCACTTCCACGCGTCTTCGTCGATGACCATGTGCCATTCGGTGTGACCCGAGATGACATCGTCATCGAAAACGATGTCATCTCTGGTGGAATCTGACTGACCCAAATCAAACACCACCAGAGAATCGAAGATGCATGTGTGCACGATCGCTGATACTGAACCAATTACTTCGATGCGGTCGATACGAAAACGAAATGTTCCAGCATCCGCACGGGTGGCGAGATTTGCCTCCGCTCGCATCTCCATTAGGTTCACCAGGTAGTTGCGGTACCTGCTGTCTCGTGCGGTCAATTCACTTATGGGGCATCTAGCCGGTTGGCGGCCGCAATCCAACCGAAGGTCGATGAGTTGGCCGAATTCGATGGCTATCTGATCGCTCACTGAAACCTCGCCTGCCGGAGATTGGGGAGTGGAAGAGGGATTAGCGGTCTCGCCGTGCAAATTGGGAATCTCACTGGATGTCGGGTTGGCCGACCCAAGCGGGAGTTCGTCTAGTTGATCTGCGCATCCGACCGTGACGACGATCATGATGACGCCTATGACAATACAAATGGGGACGAGACAAATGGGTCGCCATACGCAATGCAATCCTGATGACAAAACTGATCCTCCGCCGAGAGCGATCGTCTCAGGATTGATGTGTGCGCGCGTAATTTTGCGCGGAATTAAGACGCACTTATTTGTGGCCTGGCCAGCCGCTAGAATTAATGAACCCCAAAATGACCCAACAGCACCCCGATCTTGCGGCCGAACAGGCTTATATTGACCATGCCTACGCCTGTCTTGAGCGAAGCAAGACGGATGCGTGGCGGATTCGCGATCTCAATGAGGCCAGCACAGGGGGAACGTTTCAGGCCAGATTTGAGCGAAATGCCTTCGACGAACAGCTGCTTAACCGACTGACGCAGTTGGATCTTGGCGACTCCGCCCTCGTTTTCGGACGGATTGACAAGTTGGCGGAGACGCCCGATGGAATAGAGAGCTTCCACATTGGGCGACTAGCGGTAGCCGACACCAATCGCGAACCGGTGGTGGTGGATTGGCGGGCGCCGATAGCCGAGCCGTTTTACCGTGCAACCGGTCGAGAGCAAATGGGTTTGGCTCGACGCCGTCACTTTTCTGTTCATGGACAAGTTCTGAATGGAATCGAAGATGAATTATTTGGCGCCGGTCACCTCGGCGTAGGGCACGACGAAGGCCTTGGTGGAACCGAAAAGACCGCTATCGAACAGACCGCCACCGGCCTGCGCGGTTACAGCACGTTGCTGGCGGTGTTAGCTCGAGGTCGCACCGGACAACTTGGCGACATTGTCGCCACGATTCAATCCGAACAGGACCAAATCATCAGGTCGCCCCAACAAGGCGTGATGGTTGTGCAAGGCGGTCCAGGAACCGGCAAAACCGTGGTCGCCCTGCATCGCGCTGCGTACCTGTTGTACACATACCGCTTTCCATTGGAGGAACAGGGCGTCCTCGTCATTGGCCCGAACCGAGTGTTCCTGCGATACATCGAACGGGTATTGCCGTCGCTTGGGGAGGCGGGAGTATCCCAGGTGGTGCTCGCCGATTTGGTACCGGGACATCGTTTTGGGCGCCAAGAACACGTGTCAATAGCGCGTCTCAAGGGCGACATCCGAATGGTCGACGTGCTGGCCAAGGCAATTCGCGACCGCGAGCGTGCATTGCGTGAAGATCTTGTGATTCCGTTCGGCGCCGGTTATCTGCGGCTGTCGGTACGCGAGTCTGCGCGAATCGTTGGCGAGGCGAGGCGACGATATCGGCGACATAACGCTGCACATCGGTGGGTCGCATCAGAAATGGTGGCGGCGATGGCGACGGCAAAGGCGGCTACGAGAGATGACTCTGAAACCGACCTTGGCCAACTACACGAATCACTAAGTGAGATTGAGGATTTTCGAATTGCATTGACAAGAATGTGGCCCGTTCTTACGCCGGCGGAATTGTTGCACGATCTATACGGTTCGAAGGCACTCATTCGGATTGCAGCCGCAAATGTATTCGGCGCCGAAGCAGCGGAATCCCTCTACCGCCCGCGATCCGAGAACATTGCCGACGTCCACTGGAGTGACGGAGACATTGCGGTCCTCGATGCGGCGCTTGGATTGCTCGGACCGCGACCACGCAAAAACGGAAAAATTAGCGAGGCCGACGAGACTCGTCTCTACGGACACATCATTATTGACGAGGTCCAAGACCTCACACCGATGCAACTACGGATGGCGAATCGGCGATCACTCAACGGTGCGATGACCGTCGTTGGGGATTTGGCTCAAGCGACCGGAGCATTTTCACCTCATTCCTGGTCGGAGATTTTGCAGCATCTGCCTGACAAGCGAGAACCACAGGTGTTCAATTTGTCAGTCGGTTATCGGATACCCGAGGAGATCATGGATCTGGCCAACCGAGTCATGCGAGCGGCGGCGCCAGCCTTGCATCCGCCACGTTCGGTTCGCCAAGGAGAATTCCCTCCTCTCATTGTCCGCTCCAACTCGGCCGATGAGCTGCTCTCCGATGTTGTGGACCATGCTCGCCAAATTTTGGATTCAATCGGTGACGGCAACGTGGCAGTGGTGTGTCCCGATTCGATGTCGGTCTCCGTTTCAGGGGCACTTGTAGAGGCAGGCGTCGATCATGGTCGAGCGAACAACACCGCATTGGATTCTCGCCTTACGGTTGTGCCGGTAAGTCTTGTTAAGGGATTAGAACTAGACGGGGTCGTACTGGTCGAGCCAAGCGCAATCGTCGACGCCCAGGAAAACGGTTTGCGGGCGTTGTATGTGGCACTCACGCGGGCAACTCAGCGATTGACAGTTGTTCATTATCGCGAATTACCGCAATCAATGATTTACTAATTCAGGCTGTGACCAGAATTCGAGCACTGGAAAACGCGTCGATGTCGACCGTCTTGCCTTCGATCTTGACGGTGCGCGATCCGTCGTCGTGAGATCCAGTGACGACTCCACTATGTCCTGGCGCAATATGAGAATGCTCAAGGAAATCTAAAACTCCTGGAACAAATTCAAGTTCCTCGGGAATTCGGGTGACGGTGAATCCCGAACCAACTTCAATATTGAAGAGCGAGACAAGTGTTGGTTCAATATATTTAGAACCGGGAATTGGATTGCCGTGCGGGCATGTCGTCGGCGTGCCGAGAAGTTTGTTCATCGCCGACTCGACTTCCGCGGTAATGACATGCTCCCACTTGCAGGCCTCGTGGTGAGCGATCGACCAAGACAGGCCAAGCACATCTGTGAGAAAGCGCTCGGCGATGCGATGGCGGCGCACAACACGACTTCCAAGTGCCTCACCTCGTTCGGTGAGCCGAATCTTGCTATCGGTCGAGGTAATCAGACCCTCTGCCTCCATCCGGTGAATCATTTCCGATACAGACGGACGAGACACATTGAGACGATCGGCGACGCGAGCCTGAATGAGTTCGAGATTGTCCTCTCTCAGCTCAAAGATACATTCGCAATACTCTTCGAATGCCGGGTGATGCTCGCCTGGGGTGACCACGATTCAGACGCTACCTTCCGTTTTGCTTATCTTCCCGTTCGGCTGCCTTAACTGCGTAACCCAAAACTATTGCTGGCGCTAGTAAGACACAGCCAGCAATGAGTGACACGGTGGCGATCGAACCAATGAATGGCTTGAATTCCCAAAGCACTCCCACCCCAACGGCAATTATGGAAATTGCAAAACAGAGATATCCGACGCGCATCGCGCGCTGGGTCCATCTCGAGATTTTCTCGCGCCGATTACGGACGGGATCGCGCAGAGTCGGAACTATTTGGTGCGGATCATTGTCCTGAGCGGGGGAAGTCATACAGTCGTCTACATGGTAGATGGAGTTTCTCCTGAGTCGCTCACTGTTGAGTGGCACGACTTGGTCGCTCAAGTCACGATCAATCGTCCGAATCGTCGCAACGCAGTTGACTTGCCTACGCTCAATGCGATTCGCGAGGCACAAGTCGACGTGGTCGACAAGAAGGGTCGGGCGATGGTGATAACCGGGAGCGCCCCCGCATTCTGTGCCGGCGCCGACTTGTCGGGAGTGCAGGAAGAAGAGTTTGCCAACGCGTTGCACGAAGTTCTCTACGCAATGACCACGATGCCCATCGTCACGATCGCATCCATTGACGGCCCGGCACTTGGAGCGGGCGCACAGATTGCCGCGTCATGTGACATCCGAGTTGCCACGGCGACAAGCGCCATAGGTGTGCCGGCAGCAAAGCTAGGTCTCGTCGTTAGTCACTGGACCGTCGAGCGGCTCGTTCGGGAATTTACGTGGCCCGTGGCCAGAGCAATGTTGCTGACGGCGCGTATTTATAGCGGAGCCGAGTTGGCGCAATTCGGATCTATTCATCGTTTAGGCGACCTGAGCGCTGCTCTTTCCTGGGCTCAGGAAATCGCCGCCCTGGCTCCATTAACAATTTCTGGTCACAAACTTGCACTTGGAGTCTCGGCCGCCGATCCGCAGGTGAATGAACTGGTCACCGAGGCTCGAGACCGCGCATGGGAAAGCAATGACGCGGCCGAAGGACGAAAGGCTTTTCTCGAAAAGCGTCCACCCAATTTCATGGGTTCATGACGATTTCATGGGTTCATGACGAATAAATGAAACTATGAGAACATGAATACGGCAAGTGTCGTCGAGATGCGTGATGCGGTCGTCGTGTACGGAGACTTTCCTGCGTTGGCCGGCGTCACCCTCTCTGTCGTCGGTGGCGAGATACTTCTACTACAGGGCGCAAATGGTGCCGGCAAGTCCACAATCTTGCGAGCCTGTGCTGGCTTGGTGCCAATAGTTCGAGGAACCGCAGAAGTGCTGGGAACCGACTTGCGAATTGATCGCAAATCGGTCCGTCATCGAGTTGGGCTACTTGGTCACAGCAACGGCCTATTTAGCGACCTAACGGTTCGTCAAAACGTAACCTTTTGGGCGCAACTCGTTGGTGCCGGCGAAGAGGAAATTAACGACGCGCTTGACCGAATGGGGATGGCAGGTCGTCTTGCAGATGAACGTGTCGGAGCATTGTCGGCGGGGCAGAAGCGGCGATGTTCCCTTGCCAATCTCGTCATTCGTCGCGCCGAGCTGTGGCTTTTGGATGAACCTCACGCAGGACTCGACGGGCGTGGTCGCGATGAGTTGGATTCGATACTCCGGCAAGCGGTGACGGCGGGCGCAACCGTGATGATCGCTTCGCATGAAATTGAGCGCTCCCGAAATCTGGCCACACGGACCGTGCTGGTTTCTGGTGGACGTATTAAAGAGGTGTCATGAGTATTGGAACAACTTGGCGCGTTGCCCGCGTCGTCGCCACAAAAGACTTGCGAATAGAAATGCGCAGTCGAGTGGTTGCGAATCAGGTCCTGCCATTTGCCGGTCTGGTGCTGATCATGTTTGCCTTCGCGCTCGACGATGACATCTTGCTCGAACGTGTCGCCGGTGGGCTCGTTTGGCTTGCCACGCTGTTTTCCTTATTCATAGTTGTTCAGCGATCGTTTGGGATTGAAACTGCGGATGGTGCATTGGATTCCATTCGAGTCGCCGGAGTCGATCCGGCAGGAATATTTTTGGGAAAGGCGCTTGCCCTTGTTGTTCAGTTGCTCATTTTGGAGATCGTGCTTATCGGCGGCGCCGTCGTCCTTTATCGAGTGCGGGTCGAACCGGCGTCGCTTGTGCTATTGGTCACCTGTCTGTTGCTGGCCACTCTGGGTTTGGCCTTCGTCGGTGCACTCTTTGGCGGATTTGCCGCGGGCATTCGAGGTCGAGAGACGCTGTTGCCACTGTTGTTGCTTCCCGCAATTGCACCAGTATTAATCGGAGCGACGAAAGCGACTGAAGCGGCATTTGGCATAAGCGGTATGGTGACATCCGAAGGCTGGCCCTGGGTTGGGTTGCTAGCAGTATTCGCCGCGGTGTTCGGAGTCGGTGGCCTGAGTGCCTTTGGTCCACTAATTGAGGAATGATGTACGGCGATGACAGCATGAACAACAACTCGACACCCGATGCAGTTGGCAGGGTCGCCACGCCCGCAACGCGGGCTATTGGTTTGCTGGCAATTGCGACAATGGCGTGGGTGGTTGTATCTGGCCTCTTTCTCACTCCCGAAGATGCGATTCAAGGGGATGCCGTTCGAATCATGTACGTGCATGTTCCGACCGCGTGGGTTGCATACTTGGCTTTTATTGTCACCGGCGGAGCATCTCTGTGTTGGCTGGTTAAGAAAACGCCGACACTCATTCTTGATCGAGTCGCCGGCGCCAGTGCGGAAATCGGCGTGTTATTCATGGCGATGACTCTGATTAGCGGAAGTTTGTGGGGACGCCTGACGTGGGGGACGTATTGGGTATGGGATCCCCGTCTGACGACGACGGCGTTCCTATTCGTCACGTATGTTGGATACCTAGCCGTTCGAGGTTTGGGTGGTTCGCCCCATCAACGCGCCCAGCGCTCGGCGATTATCGCATCGCTCGCTGTATTGGAAATACCTCTCGTCCATTTCAGCGTCGTGCTGTGGCGATCGTTGCATCAGAGCGCAAGTGTTCTACGCCCCAACGGAGACATCAAAATGGACGGACTGATGCTGTTCACATTGTTTAGCGGGGTTATCGCATTCAGCCTGACCTTTCTATGGCTGGTCATGCATCGACAACGATTGCTGACGTTGCGCGATGTGATTGAGGAAAAAGGTTTAGAGGCCGCCATCCGAGAACGGAAAGATGGAACGTGAAGGATCAGATTTATGAGTGACTTGGGATCCATCGTTGTCACCTATGTGATTACGTTCGGATCAATCTTGTCGCTCGTCGCATTGACCATTCATCGCGGACGATTGTTGTCACGCCAGGTCGCGGACCAGGACAAGCCTTGGATCTAACACCGCGCACATCGTCAAGCGATTCACCACCGGCCGTCCGTCGGAGGAATTCCAGTTACGTCTCTATAGTGATCATCGCTCTTGTTCTGATCGTCGGGGCGGTCATCGTAAGCCGATTTCTAACTTCGGCAATCGACTATTACTGCAACGTCGATGAGATTGGTGTTCGCGATGGATGCGAATCAGGTCGACAGCTGAGGGTACAGGGCACGGTGGACAAAGGTTCGCTTGCATCGGTTGACGGCGCGACCACCTTCACTTTGTCGTTCAACAAAAAAACGATTCATGTGATCTATTCGGGTCAGCCGGGTGGAATTTTCCAGGAATGTATTCCTGTAGTCGCTCAGGGTCGTCTCGTTGGCGAAATTTTTGAAGCAGTGCGTATTGAGGTCAAGCATTCCAACGATTACAGCGCTGCAAACAAAGAGCGGATAGCTCTCGCAGAGGCCGAAGCGTGCTCGCCAGCAACGGGGTGAGCGGTCCGCTCGGACGAGCACTACTTCTTGTTGGAATAGTCGGAGCGGTATTTGGTGCGCTTGCCGCCATCGCAAGCGCGCGTTCACAAGATCAAAAGATTGCTCGGCTAATCCCACGATTCGCTCTACTTTCCTTCGTAGCGGCTGCGAGCGCGTTTGCGACGATGGAGTACGCGATGATTACGCGCGACTTTTCGCTTGCCTACGTGCAAAAGGTCGGCTCCATTTCGACGCCGCCTCTATACAATTTCGCAGCCGTCTGGAGCGCCCTCGAGGGCTCCATTTTGCTGTGGGTGCTCGTGCTGTCCGGATACACGCTTGCCATTGTGTTTTGGCTGGGAAAGCGATTGGAAGACTTGCTGTCGCGGTGGGCAATGGCAGTCATGTTCATTGTCGAGGCGTTCTTCTTCTTATTGTCGTTTGGTCCGGCGAGCCCGTTCAAAGCAGGGGCTGCCGGCGTATTTGATGGCCCCGGTCCAAATCCACTTCTGCAAAACCATGTGCTCGTCATGTTTCATCCGCCACTCCTTTATCTTGGCTATGTCGGCATGACAGTGCCCTTTGCCTTCGCCATTGCCGCGCTCGTAACTGGACGCTTGGGCGAGGGCTGGCTACTGGCAACGCGACGTTGGACGTTATTCGCTTGGGGATTTCTTACTGTTGGCATCGTGCTCGGCGGATGGTGGAGCTACGAGGTACTCGGATGGAGTGGAGTGTGGGCTTGGGATCCCGTGGAAAATGCATCGCTGCTTCCGTGGATTACTGCCACCGCTTACATTCACTCTGTGTTGGTCCAAGAGCGTCGCGGAATGCTGCGGGTTTGGAATTTGTCGCTTCTCGTGTCGACATTCAGTCTTACGATTTTGGGAACATTTCTGACTCGTTCAGGAGTGCTCAACAGCGTTCACTCCTTTAGCGAAAGCAATATCGGTCCATGGCTGCTGACTTTTTTTGCCATCGTTGTCATCGTTTCCATCGCCTTAATCGGATGGCGGGGCGATCGTCTGCGATCCCCCGGGAGCATCGACTCAGCGTTTTCTCGGGAGGGCGCATTTCTGGCCAACAATGTCTTGTTCAGCCTGTTTGCCTTTGTGGTTCTGCTAGGCACCGTGTTTCCGTTGATCGTCGAAGCGTTGCAAGACCGGAACATTGTGGTCGGTGCACCGTTTTTTGATCGAATGACGATGCCCATCGGGATTGCGTTGCTCACGGTGATGGCAATTGCTCCCGTACTTCCGTGGCGCAAGGCGTCCGGCGGACTTCTGCGTGACAGACTCTTTTGGCCAGCGTGGTGCGGGATTTGCACGCTGGCAATTTGCGTCGCAATCGGCGCGTCCGGGCTGGCGCCGTTACTCGCATTTGGTCTTGGTGGATTCGCAATTGGTTCGGCGCTTCGCCAAGTGTCGTTGGCGACTCGGCGTCAAGGATTGCGTGGGCTAGTCGGTCGCACCAACGGAGGCATGGTCGTCCACGTAGGAGTCATCCTCATTGCGGTGAGTCTGGCGGCATCGAACAGTTATACGCACAGCCAAGAACTCGATCTCGTTGTTGGGTCCGAGGCCCACTTTGGTGGCCACACGTTTGAATTGATCAAGTATGTCGAACACATTGATGCGCGCAGAAGCGCCGTGTCCGCGTTGATCAAGATCGACGGTGGACAGGCATACGCGCCCGCGATCACCAAGTACACCAATCTCGGGATAAACGTTGGAACACCATCCGTAAAAACTGGAATATTTGAAGACCTGTACCTCACGCTTGAGCCACCTGTGTTAAAAGATTCAGGTAAGGCGCGAATAAAAGTATTTATCAAGCCTCTCGTGTTATGGCTGTGGATCGGTGGGGGACTGATGGCGTTGGGAACCGTATTGGCCGCGTTTCCGGGTCGACGACGGAGTCCGACAGCGGCCACTTCGGCGATGTTGTCGGTTGGCGAAAACGACAACGAGGAGGTCGTCGGGGTATGAGTCAGCGTCGCGGTGCCCGAATGATTGCGATCGCGATTGGACTAGTCATGGTGGCGCTGTTGCTCGTATTGGTTAATGCATCACCGAATCCGTCTGAAAACGCAGACTCGCCACTGCTTGGCCAACCGGCGCCTGCAATCGAGACGACGACTCTGGATAACGAGCAATTCAATTTGGCGAGACGCAAGGGGTCTTGGGTCGTCCTCAATTTCTTCAACTCAACGTGCGTGCCGTGTCGAAATGAACACCCGCAGTTACTGGAGTTTGCCGCCACCGAGGCCTTGGCCACGGACAGGGCCGAGTTGTACACAGTGGTCAACGATGACAACGACGAATCGGTTGCCGCATATTTTCAGACTTTCGGAGGCGATTGGCCAAAATTGCGCGATCCGAACGGCTCCATTTCAATTTCATTTGGGATAGCCAAGGTTCCCGAAACTTGGATTATCGATCCGAATGGGTATGTGCGATTGCGGATTGCCGGACAGTTGAGCGACGGGCTGCTCGAAGAGCAACTATCGACCCTGAGATCGAGTTTTGGCTGATGATCACAATGTCGAAAGTCAAGCAACCGACTGTATGGGTAGTGATGTTGATCATTGTCGGTTTGTTGCTCGCGGTTGGCGCAAGTCGCGACGGTGGTCCACGCACTCAGCAGGAACGAGTCGACGCAATTTCCAAGCGTTTGGCGTGTCCAACTTGCCAAGGCGAAAGTGTGTACGTCTCACGAGCCTCGGCGGCGGTTTCACTGCGAGAGGAGATCGCCAGACAAGTTGGTAGCGGCACCAGAAGCGACGACCAAATTGTCGCTTATGTCGAGCAACGTTTCGGCGGACAGGTATTGCTCGTTCCTCGCTCAAGTGGGATCGATGCGTTGGTCTGGGCGCTACCGGTCGCCGCATTGATCTGCGCGTTGGTTGGCTTGGTCGCGGCATTCCGCCGCTGGAAAGTGTCTAACGCTCCCGAGATTGGCGACGCCGAACGCGAACTTGTGCAAAAGGCACTCGATGATTTCTGAAGCGGACGATGTTGCCGAAGTGGTGGCGCGTGAGGAACTTACCGACGAGCGGCAATTCTTGCTCCAATCGTTGCGCGATCTAGATCGTGAACGAGAAGCGGGTGACATTGACGAACTCGACTACGCCACTTTGCACAATGACTACTTCGCGCGGGCGGCAAGTGTCATCACTCAACTGGATAGTGGCGAATACAAAATCACGAAAGTTTCACAGCCATCTGGGTTGAAGAAGAAGTTGGTAATCGTTGCGCTGGTTGTCGCATGTGCGGGCGGTATTGGTTGGTTTATGGCGACACAACTAGGACAGCGTCTACCCGGGCAAAGTCTTTCTGGAGGAATCGCCGACAGCACGGCCAGTTTGTTAACGCAGGCCCGGGCGATCAACTTTTCCGATCCGGCCAAGGCGGTTGATTTGTATTCGCAAGTACTCACGACTGATCCCGACAACATTGAGGCCCTGACGTATAGGGCTTGGCTCATCGCCCTTATCTCACGTGACGCAAGTGACGATCTCAAAGTTCTTGCCTTTGCCAGCGTGACTCAAGATTTAGGTCGGGCAATCGCTCTTGACTTCAATTATCCGGATGCCCACTGCTTTCTTGGCATTATTCGATTTCGCCTTGCCCAAGATGCAAAAGGGGCCAAGCCAGAGTTGCAGATTTGCCAGGACCTCAATCCGCCGGCAACGGTACGCGGCTTTGTCGACTCGATTATCGCCGAGGTGGACGCCGCGTTAGGCGGTTAACGGAGGGGGCCACACCGTTGCGCTGGTGAATACCTCCTCGTTGCGCTCAATGACCCACACCGTCGCCTTGCGCCAGTCAAGCGCAGTTGTGATCGTCATTCCACGAGCCTCCAAAGTTTGAATGGTCGGCGGGATGATGTCGCCGTGACTGCACAACACGGCACCATGTGGCGCCCGCTCAAGTATTTCTATTACCGGTGCGATTTCTCGTGCCTCGGCGAGTCTGTCGTCGGCAATTACCGGAAGTCCAGTCAATTCGCCAAGTTCGGTGAGCGTTTGCATGCAGCGAATAAATGGACTTGACAGAAGCCAGGTCGGTTTGACAGCGGCAATCCTTTCGGCCAACGCCTTGGCTTGCAATTGACCCTCATAGTTCAATGGCCTCGAAAAGTCTGGACCTTCCCATTGGCTCTTCCTACCGGCCTTGGCGTGGCGAACCAGAAATAGAGCCATGGCCAAGAAATCTACTGTCGACCACGGCACAATGGGTTGGTGGGATTTTTCGATCGCAATCGCCAAGAACTTGAGGAAAAAGGAGTGGATGGTTCGCGTCTGCCACCTGGGCAATATCTCACCGAGCGTTTTCCCGTTTTGCATGTCGGCGACGTACCGGTATATAAACCCGGCGAATGGAATCTACAAATATATGGTCTCGTCGATCAGCCAATCACGCTGAATTTCGATGAGCTCAAGGCGTTGCCATCCGTCACGATCACCACGGACATTCACTGTGTGACGAAGTGGTCAAAATTTGATACATCATGGACGGGAGTTCGGGTGCGAGATTTGTTTGCCCGCGCAAAAGTTGCAGACAACGCCTCTCATCTCATGGGTCACGCTGAGTATGGATATAGCGCCAACATTCCACTCGCAGACGTCATGGGCGACAATGCCTTAGTTGCCTACGCCTTTGAGGGCAGTGAAATTGAGCCGATCCATGGCGGACCGGTTCGACTTATTGTTCCGCACCTGTATTTTTGGAAATCACCAAAGTGGTTGCGCGGATTGGAACTCAGGTCAGAGGACTCGCCGGGTTTTTGGGAACAAAACGGATATCACATGTACGGCGATCCGTTTAAGGAACAACGGTTTTGGGGCGACTAAAAACTAGATAGTTAGAGTGCGCGTTATACCGTCGTTGCGCAGAAGGTATCGCCTTGGGGAAGCGAGGCGGACATTTCCGGTGACGTGTCGCCATAAATGGCCGTCAACATTCCCTTGACCATTCCGCGATCGACGGCACAGATCACAGGATGCTCAATCGCCACATCTCCAAACGGGCAATGATTGTTGACGATTCGTAACTGATTGTTGCGGTGGTCGGTATGGGCAGCGAACCCGTGGGCGGTAAGTGCATCGGCCACGGTTTGTAAGGCAGATCGCAGCGATCGGTGTCCGGCGCTCACACCACCATCGGCGATACCGGTGCCGATGAGTCCGGCTGCCATGATCTGACCGTATTGCTGACCAACTTCTTCAGCCATCGCTTCGGCGTCCTCCGGTGAAAGCAACGTGAGTGCCCTACCGAGTAGCGACAACACGAGATCGTCGCTACGCACCGGAAATTCGAGATGTGGCGAATCGTTAACCGCTCGGTATCGCTTGGATGGTCTACCGGCGCTTGCGCCTTTGTTATGTGCAATTGCCACTTCGAGGTATCCGCCGGCAGCGAGTTTGTCCAGGTGATGCCGGGCGACATTGGGGTGTACGTCGAATTCGTCGGCGATTTGCGCAGCGGTGAGACCTTCTGGATGTTCGCGCGCGAAGAGATACACGGCGCGACGTGTTGGGTCACCAAATGCCGATGTGATTGCTGACACTGTGGCGGTGAACGAACCTGGTGTGATCGAGGCGGAAGTCGTGCTTTGACCCACGACCGGCCTGGTCGGGGTCAGTGATTTGTGAGCCACACAGGTATTGTACCTATGGCGTAAGAACAAATCAGTTGAGGCGCCATAAGTCGGAGAGCAATGCCACTACCAACACAAGAACAGGTCATTGACGCGCTTCGCCCTGTGCAAGACCCAGAGCTTCATCGTTCGATCGTCGATCTTGGGATGGTGCGAGATGTGGTTGTCAATGCAGACGGAGTAGTCGGGCTAACTGTTGTGCTGACCATCGCCGGCTGTCCGCTACGCAATGAGATTCAACAGCGCGTCAATAGCGCGTTGAAATCACTCGACAGTGTTCGCGATGTTGCGCTCAATTTTGGTGTGATGACTGACCAGGAACGCGCCGCCGTCAGAGAGCTGCTTCACGGCAATCCCGGGGCTACTGCGGGAAGCGCACCCGCGCACGGTCATGCCGAGGGTCGCCAGATTCCGTTTGCTCAACCTGGCTCAAAGACTCGCCCGATTCTCATTGCTTCGGGAAAGGGTGGCGTCGGCAAGAGCAGCGTGACAACCAATCTCGCTGTGGCGCTCGCCGCAATGGGCCACAAGGTAGGCGTCGTTGACGCCGACATCTACGGTTATTCGATTCCGCGAATGTTAGGAACGGATCGCGATCCGGTGATCATCGACAACATGTTGTTGCCACCAGAGGCCTGGGGTGTTCGCTGCATCAGCATCGGCTACTTCGTTCCAGAGGGCCAGGCGGTCGTCTGGCGCGGACCAATGCTGCACAAAGCCCTCGAGCAGTTTCTTACCGACGTGTACTGGGATGACCCGGAATTTTTGCTCATCGACATGCCACCGGGTACCGGTGACATTGCCTTGAGCCTCAGCCAGTTCTTGCCGCGTGCCGAAGTCTTTGTTGTGACGACTCCGCAGGAGGCCGCGCAGAAAGTTGCCAGGCTCTCGGCGGCAATGGCTGCAAAGGTGAACCTCCCCGTGCGGGGCATTATTGAAAACATGGCTTGGTTTACAGGGGACGACGGCAAACGCTATGAATTATTTGGGTCGGGAGGTGGTCGCCTACTTGCCGATGAGCTTTGTGTTCCTCTTCTTGCCCAGATACCACTTATCACTGAACTTCGCGAGGGTGGAGACGTTGGCAGGCCGATCGCGGCCGTAGCGCCCGATAGCGAAGTCGGTCGAATATTTTTTGAATTGGCCAACACAGTGGCGCACGAAATGAAACCCAAAAAGGTGTTCAGCGCCTCGCTAAAAGTTACATAACTGGAAAGGGATTGATCATGGACATCCGAATTGGCATCACCCACGCGCCGCGCGAGATTTCAATCGAAATCGAGGACGAAGAATCGGTGGTCAAGCAGACCAAGGCATCGGCCGAGGCAGCGCTAGGCGGATTGTCCACGATTTTTACGGTTACCGACAGGCGCGGGCGTCAGGTCGTCATTCCTTCGGCAAAAATTGCCTATGTCGAGTTTGGGGCACCAGACGGTGATCGCAAACTTGGTTTCGGTAGCTGACACGGTGTAAGGCTCGTCGATGCCAACTCTCGTTGAAATAGCGCACGAGCACACGGATTTTGATAGCGAAACCGTCGGACACTTAGGTTCGTTGGTCAATGAATGGGGCATGCTCGCTGACTTCAGTTTTGCAGACATGCTGTTGTACCTGCCGGTCGGCAAAGACCGCTGGTTGATAAGTGCACAGGTTCGAGCCGCCACCGGACAAACGCTTTACCACACCGACTATGTCAACACGTGGGCGAGTGAATCCGAAAAGTTGTTGCTCGACCGTGCATACCAAAGTGGCGAACTTATTACCGGTGAAATACGGGTCGAGGCAATTGGTGGAAACGCCAACATGCTCAGTATTCCGGTCCGCTATGACAATCGTGTCATCGCCGTCCTAACAAAAGAATGGGTCACCGATCTGGCCCGCCGCCCCGGTCAACTGGAAACGACCTACTCGGAAATTTTTGCCAATTTCGCGGAGATGATTGCCCAAGGTTTATTTCCATTCGCTGGCAACGTCGCAGACACGAGCATCGCCCCTCGCGTCGGCGACGGTGTCATCGTTCTCAATGCGGATGCTCGCGTGCGCTATGCCTCTCCGAATGCGGTCTCTGCTCTGCATCGAGTCGGCGTGAGTGCCAACGCAGTGGGCCAAACGCTCGCCGAACTTGGCGTGGCGGAGACGGCCGCACGACATGCCTTTGAGCGCAAGGAGCCAGTGGTCGAAGAGTTTGAAGAGGCGGCCGATGTGACGCTACTGACTCGCAGCATTCCACTACTGAAGAGAACCGCCCGCGGTTCGGCCGTCACCGGCGGCGTTGTTCTTTTGCGTGACGTTTCGGAATTGCGCCGACGAGATCGACTGCTATTGACCAAGGACGCCACGATTCGCGAGATACATCATCGAGTGAAAAATAATTTGCAAACCATTTCTTCGCTACTGCGTTTGCAGGCTCGTCGACTTATATCCCCAGAGGCAAAGGAAGCGGTGGCCGAATCTGTGCGACGAATTCGCACGATTGCGCTTGTCCACGAAACCCTTTCTCGTGAACCCGGTGAAGATATTTCATTTATTGAAATTGTTCGACCACTGATGCGCCTGGTAGAGGAAGGTCTTCAGTCGGCCGATCGCCCCGTGCAATTTACGGTGCGTGGTGATGGAGGTCGATTACCGGCCGCGATTGCGACTCCACTTTCGGTCGTCATTCTCGAGTTGTTGCAAAATGCCGTTGAACACGCATTTCCGGAAGGGAGCGTTGGTGGATCGGTTGTTGTTTCATTAAGCCACGATGATCATTCGTTGGGAGTCCAAGTACTGGACAATGGAGCAGGGCTTCCAGCCAACTTTGAATTGAGCAAGGCAACGGGTCTTGGTCTTTCAATTGTGCGAACTCTCGTGACCACCGAACTTGCGGGTTCCATTGAGATGCGTCGAGCCGACGGTCAGGGGACCGTGGTTGAACTGACGGTGCCGATTAATTAGGCGCTTGCACGCGCTGCCCGCCGCTCGGCGGTCAGCTTCCGACGAATGTCCCGTCGTTCCTCTTCAGAAGTTCCACCCCAAATTCCGCAGTCCTGGTTTGTCTCCAAGGCGAATTCAAGACATTCACGCCTGACTCCGCATTCATCACATACGGTCTTTGCCCGAGAAATTTGTTGCAATGCTTGACCAGTGCTACCAATTGGAAAGAAAAGTTCTGGGTCGGTGTCCTTGCACAATGCTTCGATTCGCCATGAGTAATCGGCAGATCCAAGTGCGAGGCTGGTGGCAAGTATTGACAAGTGAAACTCCTGCGTCGGGGTTGAGCAACGGTGTCACGATAGACACCCGCAATCTCAGTTGCAAGGGTTAATTCAGAATTTTGTCAAATATGTTTCCCAAATATGTTGGGGATACTCTGCTGAGGTGACATCGCCCCCAATTCACATCGCGACCCAAGTTATGGCCCATCGAGGAGCCAGCGCAGTTGAGCGCGAAAATACAACGATGGCATTTCGCCGAGCCGGGGAGATGGGGTCACACGCTGTTGAACTCGATGTACGCATTTGTAAATCGGGTGAACTGGTGGTGCATCACAACGCGGTTCTTGACGACGCAAATGCGATCAAGGATGTAGATCGCGATCAGCTACCTAATTACATACCGACCCTCACCGAAGCGCTCGATGCCTGCGCGGGGATGTGGGTGAATATCGAAATAAAGAATGACGATCGAGAACCCGACTTCGATCCTACGGACAAGGTGGCAAGCCTTGTGGTTGAGTTACTCCGTCGTCGTGACCCTTCACAGAAGTGGCTGATCTCATCGTTTCGGCGCCAAACAGTCGACTTTGTTCACCAACTTTGGCCTCAATTACCAACAGGATGGCTAACGATTCGAGTAGAAGATTCGGACGCTCAAGCCCTTGCTCAATCACTGTTGGATTTCGGCCACAGCGCGCTGCATCCGAATGTTCGAAATCTCTCGCGTCACGTTGTCGATGTCATGCACGACAACGGACTAAGAGTGAACACATGGACATGTGACGATCCACTGCGCATGGGTGAGTTGATCGATTGGGGAATCGATGGAATTTGCACCAACACGCCAGATGTGGCTCTGAGAGTCTTAGCGCAACACCTTGGCAAATAGTTAGTAGTCGGCGAACGATGGCCGCACAAGTCGAAGTGCATCCGGACAATGCCGTATTTCGAGATTTGTCGTCTCACCGAGATAATCACCATCGAGTTGATAGGGAAATGGTGCGGGAAAATTGAAGGTGACGGACTCGACATCTGTCTGAATATCGACACCGGACGAAGGCGAAAGTCCGTCCTTATGCAACGCGCCGTACAGAGTCCTCAGCATCAATAGTGAAGACATCTTGCGAAAGGTCACTACGACTAATTTCTTCTCCAACGCGGCCGATGTTGACAAATTCACCGAGCGCTTGCCGATGTACGTGTATGGATTTGAATTAAGAACAACCGAGAAAAATCCATTTGGGATATGCCGGCCGTCGATATCGATTGTGAAGTGAGGAAACTTTCGGTCATACGACACGAACCACGTGCGCAGGGCCGCATACGCAAACAAAGGTTGCCCAACAAGGCGCTTGAAAGACGCCCGACGTTCGACTTGTTCGACGACCGCGGCGTCGTAACCGATACCGGCGTGGAAGCAGAAATATCGATCGTTGGACTTGCCAAGGCTCACGTTGGCTATCTCGCCCTTGTCCAAGGCCGTCGTGATCTGAGCGAGGGCGACCATTGGGTCATTAGACAAACCAAGGCTGCGGACAAAAACATTCGTCGATCCGCCAGGCAACATGGCAAGGATGGTGGAACTTCCGGCCAGACCGGTAGCAACTTCGTTGAGCGTTCCATCGCCACCAAAGGCCACAACGGCATCTAGTCCACGAGCGGCCGCATCTTGTGCAAATCGCGTCGCGTGTCCTCGTTCATTGGTTTCCACAACCTGAACATCGTGGCGACGGGCAAGATGCTGATGCACCAACACCGTGGTACGAGGTGTCACCGATGAGGCGAATGAGTTGACGATGAGCAGGATTTGCAAGGTCATCAAATTTACCAGCGTGGCGGGCGCGATTTCAGAAGAATCTGGGTTGGGTGAGAGCTAAACCAATCGGTAACAATGGTGGAATGAATATCGTCGTGTGCGTCAAGCAAATCCCCGATCCTGCAACACCGGGAGCGTTGGATGAAGCAACTCACGCATTGAAAAGAGACGGGAAACTCATCCTTGACGAGTCTGATGGTTATGGCGTGGAAATGGCATTGCAACTCGTCACTACTGCTGGTGAAGGCGAAGTAAGTCTCGTATCGATGGCGCCAAATGGCGAAGTGTCCGGCTTGCGCACGGCTCTGGCGATGGGAGCGGCCAAAGGAATACTCGTTTCGGATCCAACGCTTGCCGGATCGGACGCGCTGACGACTGCGCGAATTCTTGCGGCAGCAATAACCAAACTCGGCAAGGTCGATCTTGTGATCGCCGGAACCGAATCATCGGATGGGTACACCGGAACGATGCCGGAACAGTTGGCGGAAATTTTGGGTCTTGCTTCGATCACGTTCGCCAAGAAAGTAAAGATTGAAGACGGCGTCGTAAAAGTAAATCGACAAAGCGAAAACGGCTACGACGAAGTTGAATGTCCGACTCCAGCGCTAATCACCGTTACTGCGGGTGTCGTCGAACCTCGCTATCCAAGTTTCAAAGGAATCATGGCGGCAAAGTCGAAACCTATTGAGACGGTGACGGCTGGTGACTTGGGCGTTACACCTGTCGGATGGGCCGGATCAGATCAGAAAATCGTCAAGGTGGTCAAGGCTGAGGCTCGCCAGGCCGGTCAGATTATTGAAGACGACGGCGAGTCACATGGCAAGATCGTCGCCTTTCTCGAAAACCTGAAAGTGATCTGAGGCAAGACGATGACTATCGACAACATTTGGGTATTCGGCCAGTTAGCAAACGGCGCTCCAACACCGGGCACCCTCGAACTCGTAACAAAAGCAAAGTCGTTGGCGTCTCAAGTTTCGGTATTTGTTGGCGGCGAAGTATCGACCGCAGCAGAATCACTTGGGCAACACGGGGCAAGCAGGGTGTACGAAACCGGCGACTTAGCGGGAAAATTGCCTGGCGTGGCAGTGAGTTCGGCGATGAAGGCGGTCATCGATGGCGGAGACAAACCTTCCGTCATTTTCTTTCCACAGAATTATGACGGCCGAGACACGATGGCCAGACTGTCCGTAAAACTCGACCGCACTGTGCTGACAAACAATGTAGATATTGCCGAAAGTAGCGATGGGGTCATAGCTACGACTCCAATCTTTGGTGGAAACACGTTGGTCAATACCGCCTTCACTGGTGATGGTCCGTTTTTGGCGGCCTTTCGTCCAAAGAGTTTTGTCGCAGAGCTGGTGGGAGGCGCAGCGCCACAAGTAATTTCTGCTCCTGTTGGAGATCTTGGAGCCCAGGGTTCGGCAAAGGTGGTCGCGTCGCACGTCGAAGAGAGCAGCGGCCCGAAACTTGACGAAGCCAATGTCGTGGTCTCTGGGGGGAGGGGGCTTGGTGAGGCCGCCAAGTATTCGATGATCGAAGACCTCGCCAAGTTATTGAAGGGTGCTCCCGGAGCCTCCCGCGCAATTGTCGATGCAGGCTGGGTTCCCTACAGCTACCAAGTCGGTCAAACGGGAAAGGTCGTTAAGCCGACGGTATATATAGCCGTTGGAATTTCGGGGGCGACCCAACACATGGTTGGAATGAAGGGCTCGAAAAATATTATTGCGATCAACAAAGACAAAGAGGCTCCAATATTCGGGATTGCTGATCTTGGAATTATTGGAGACGTGCACAAGGTGATTCCCAAACTCATCGAAGCGCTTAAGTCTCGTACATAGAACAACCGTTAACTGGAGTCTCGCGCGCTAACTGCCCACGTCTGGTTTGTCGAGTCGTTGTGGGCAACAAGTTGCAGTTGCCAGCCGGTTGCAGGTTCGTCCGCATCCCACCACCACCAAGTCCACTGTTGTGCAATATCGTTGGCCTCATTCCCCGTTAGCGGCCACGTAGTCAATGAATTATTTAGTGCGGCCATCATCCACCATGCACTCAACCGACCGGTTGCCGCTCCGCGCCTACGACCGTATGCACCGCCACTCGCTCCCGCCCAAGCCATCCAGGCAATTGCACTTTCCGAAGATAGGCGTCGCAGATTTGCCGAAGTCACACCGAGGGCGCCCAGAGCATTGAGAACATCTCCCGTTGCCATCGTTGTATCGCATCGACCATTTGATTGGCCTGTCCATGCCTCGACGAGGTGATGCGTTGCCTGAGTGATTCCAGGTACGTCAAGTCGCTGAGCAGAAACCGCGGAAACAATTTCGGCAGAGATAGTCGTCGGTAGTGGAGGAGCGGGGAAGGTGGCTTCATTGTCGGCGTATTCGGCAAGTTGATAGTGGGGCTCCCACGGTTCGCACTGGATCGGTATTTCAAGTGCGGGGAACAAAGTATCCGGTTGCTCGATGATTTGGCCTCTCAACGCGCACTCGTAGGCGACAAATGTCGAATGTGGGGCATACGGAAGTCGACTGGCAAGTTCTGCCCACGAATGTTGTTGGGCCACAACTTCTGTGAGTGGGCCAAGTGTGAATCTGCTGGCCTCGCTGCCAAGTACTTCCGTCGCCCACTCTGCCGGTGCCCGAAGGGCGAGTCTGTATTCGGCCAACGTTGCCGCCGGCCACAATTGGCGTCCACTGTGGACCGCTGAGCGACATGCATTACGGATGTTGAAAAGTTCCTGCCAGTCGCGCCGTTCACAAGACGCATCAATGAGTCGAATCAGCCCATCCAAATCGGCCCGGTCAATTAGTCCATCTAATTCGATGCTCATCGCACCTCGCTTAGATGGTCATACAAGCGGCCACGGATAGCGCGATCGACTTCGGTCTACTGGGAGAACACCGTTGTCAGCGAGCCATTTGGCTCGTTCCTGCAAAGCGCTTACCTCATCGTCGTCGAGGAGGGTGGCAATGTCGAGCGGAACCGTGTTTGCCAATTGGGCGATGGATTGTCGAACATTTGGATCGAGGGCTTCACCACCGAATTCCCAAATCACGGTTCGCAGTTTGAATTCGGACGAAAAGCAAATGCCATGGTCGATGGCCCACACCTGTTGTCGTTTGTCGATGAGGCAATGTCCTGACTTTCGGTCTGTGTTGTTGATCACGATGTCGAAGGCGCATATGGCTCGAAACACATCGTGCAACTCTGGATGCTGTTCGAACAAGGTGAAGTAATGGGCCTCAAGATCGGCGTCAATGAAGAATTGCACCGATCCTTCGCCCGCCGGACCGTCCCTCAATACGGTTGGCGGCACGAAATGCAGGCCGAGAGACTCCGATAATCGATACGCGGCAACTTCGCGACGATGCAATCCTGGCGGAAAGTCCCACAGCGGTCGTTCTCCACGCAATGGTTTATAAATCACCGGCGTGCTTAACCCTTCTAGCGTCACCGTGGCAAGAAAAGTCGCGTTGCTGCTGTCCGGCATACGCTGCACAATTTCAATGTCGCCTTTTGATAACAGCGACAATGCGTCACCTTCGAAAATTAGTTCATTCTTGGGCACACGTGACCGTCAAGATTCATCGGTAGACCACAAAACACGCACAACGGGCGACCGGCGGCGACGACATCATCCGCATGTTCACAAAATGCGGCGGCTTGCCCGCGAGTGATAAATGCGCGAACTCGACCGGGATCAAACTGCGGATCGGGTTCGCCGTCATCGGTCGCAGGGGCCAATTCATCGAGTTGAAGCACCAAGCGATCGCTTTGTTGGTCGTACGCTAAACCGACGGTTCCCAATACAAACTCCACCTCGATGGGCGATGCCAGTTGCATCGCGTCGTCTAGCGGTCTGTCCTCAACATCGGGAGCGTCTGCCAAAAGTTGACGGAGATATTGCGAAATCGCGGCGATCTGCTGTTTCTCGCATTTCAATGTCACGCGTCTCGAGTCTGCGCGAACCTGCAAGAGAAAGATTCGTTCACCCGGTATGCCGAGGGCGCCTGTTGTAAATGCGCTCGCCTTGTCGAAGTCGTAGAAGACACTCATGATGGGTGAAGTTCTCCGAGTGATCCGCCGATCGAATTCACGGTGAATACCGTTGGTCCGGAATCGGAAAACGAAATTGCACTCACCGAACAGGTGCCGATGACGATTCTCTGAAAGAGGTCCAAATGGGTCCCAATCGCGTGGGCGATTGCCGCCTTAATCGGGTCGGCGTGGGATACACAAATCACAACCTTGCCACGATGCTGAGAACGAATGTCGTCAAGGGCAGTGACCATGCGAGTCTGCATCTCCGTGAAACTTTCGCCATGTGGGAATCGAAAAGTACTTGGGGCTCGTTGTACGGTCTTCCACTCTGGTTTCTTCATTAGCCCGGATAGTTTTGCCCCAGTCCAATCGCCAAAATCGCACTCGATGAGGCCTTTGTGAATTCGAACTTTCTGGCGCAACGCATCGGCGATGGGAGCCGCAGTCTGGCGAGCCCTCTCGAGCGGAGACGCATATATTGCTGCTACTTTTTTGAAATCGCTCAGACGCTTGGCGACAATCTTGGCCTCCTCATTTCCCTTGTCGGACAAATGAAGGCCTGCTGCTTGTCCAGGAAGAATCTTTCCTGTGGTTGGGGTTTGACCGTGTCGGACGAGGAGGATCAGTGTTGAAACAGGTGCAGATCCGCGGGAGGATTTGTTCGACATAGCCAACTATCCAATCTACTAGTGGGCAACCAAGTAGGGAACCGCGTATCGTCGCCCGAGTGGGCGGAATCGAAATTTTGCAACAAGAAATTGAACGATGTGAAAAATGTCCTCGATTGACTGAATGGCGCGTTTCGGTCGCGATCGAAAAGCGAGCCGCCTATCGCGATGAAACATACTGGGGCAAACCAATTTCTGGATTTGGCGATCCAAATGCCCAGATTGTTGTAGTTGGATTAGCTCCTGGGGCCCACGGCGCAAACCGAACCGGCCGCGTCTTTACCGGTGATCGCAGCGGTGATTGGCTGTTTCGGGCGATGTTTCGCGCCGGGTTAGCCAATCAGCCAGAGTCATCTAGTCGTGGGGACGGGTTGGAACTATTCAACGCATGGGTCACTGTGGCGGTGAAATGTGCTCCACCCGACAACAAACCAACTTCTAGCGAGAAAAAAAATTGCGCGACGTTTCTAGAACGCGAATTGAAGTTATTGACCAACGCAACTCTCATTGTTTGTCTCGGTGGCTTTGCTTACCGTGCCATTTGCGAGCAACTGGAGATCAAACATCGTCCAAAGTTTGGACACGGGGTCCGTGTTTCCGCTGAACGATTTTCGATTCTGTGTTCATATCATCCGAGCCAACAAAATACATTCACCGGAAAACTCACCGAATCAATGCTCGACGGGATCTTTGTGGAGGCGAAGGAATTAGTGGGCGACAGGCACTGAGCCGTCGGCCTTTTTCTTTGGCGGTGGCACCCCGACTATTGGCGAGTTGTCGGCAAAGGCTGGCCATCTTCGACGACTCACCGTGCTGAGAAGTTTTAAGAGGCGCATTGCGGTTGCATCGGTCTGCGCCGGTCGGGCCATCACCGAGCCGTCCTTGATCATCCTGTTCATCACTTCCTCGCCCAATTCCGTTCGCACAATGCACAATGTCCAATCGTTGTCTTCACCGATTCCGCCGGTGGAAATGTCTGCGTGCTCAGCGGCAAAGTCCGGACACATTTTGCAACCCTCGCGCGTCCATTGATGGCATTCCTTGAGATCGATCTCGTGATACGACCCGTCCTTCATCCAAATTTGAAACACGCCTTTGATGTTCATTTTTGCCATGTCTTCTTTTTTCAACCCGTACTTGGCCAAGAAAAGCTCTTCAAAAATGGCGTCATCAAAAGTTTTGGAACAGAGCAAACCAATATTGAATAGGAATGGTTTTGAGGTCTTGCCAACCTTGCGCTTCCACATAATTGGGAGCGCCGATGACTGACAACTCATGCCAACGAGAGCAACTCGGTGCAGGCCTTCGTCTTGGGCTTGCTTGAGTGCAAGCGTGTTCGCCGAATATGTGTACCGACTTCCAGATGAGGCGAGAACTTCCTGTGGGTTGTGGGCCACGCCGGGAGTCGCCTTCCAAGATGAGCCGTCTCCCTCGAGAAAACTTGTCAGGGCGGCGTCGATGTAATCGTTGTTCATCAACCAGATCAGCATCGCCCCAACGAATCCGCCGTCTTGGCCCTTTTCGTGAACTGGTTTGTCGCGTGCCTGGCAGAGCAGAAGTTGACGGAACTGTCCGTACATCTCGTCGTCGTTGCGCTTACGTCCGAATAACTGGATGTCGGCCTCAGGCTCCCATGTTCGAAATCTTGGGCATGCTCGTGTGCAACTGGTGCAGCCCTTTTCCCCGTGGATGCAATTGGCGGGTCCGAGTTCTTCCTCAAGATGAAATGGTTTGTAGTTCCCTTCCTCGTGCTTGTAACCGATCACGTCGTGCGGACAAGAAATGACGCAGGCAGCGCACCCCGTGCACAGTCCCGTGTTGATGACCTCTTCGTAGAGTTCCTTCCACTGGTGTGTCCAGCGCTCCGAAGTGGCAGGAACACTTTCGGTGATGGTCACGAACGAACTCTAAGGGATGGACTGGCGACACGCGGGCAGGGCATACTGGAGCAGTGATTACTTATACAACCGAGGCAGAGGAATTTCGTTCGGAAGTTCGCCAATGGTTGGAAGCCAATTTGCCAGATGGTTGGTTTGACGAGGGTTTTCAAATGTCACCTGCCGAACGCAAGTCGTTCAACGAACATTGGCCCGAAAAATTATTTGCTGGCGGTTGGATATGCGCCACCTGGCCGAAGGAGTACGGGGGAAAGGGACTGTCGATATTGCAAGGGGTCGTGCTGGCAGAGGAGTTCGCCAATGCAAAGGCTCCGATGAGAGCAGACTTCTTTGGCGACACCCTCGTTGGACCAACACTTTTGCAGTGGGGAACAGAGGAACAGAAGAAAGAATTTCTCCCCCAAATTTTGAGCGGCAAGATGCGCTGGTGTCAAGGATTTAGCGAGCCAAATAGTGGGAGCGACTTGGCAAGTCTGAATACGCACGCCGTTTTGGACGGCGACGAGTGGTTGATCAACGGTCAAAAGGTATGGACGACGCAAGGCCACCATGCGGACTACTGCTTTCTGCTTACGCGTACCGATCCCGAAGCACCAAAACACAAGGGCATCTCGTATCTGTTGGTTCCGATGAAACAGCCTGGAGTCGAGGTGCGGGGGATCGTTCAACCTGACGGAACGGCCGAATTTTGCGAGGTGTTCTTTAACGACGCGCGATGCCCGAAGGACAATGTTGTCGGTGGGGTTAACAACGGTTGGAAAGTTGCCAACAGCACACTCGCCTTTGAACGAGGAATGAGCGCGACCACCGGTTTCAGGCGATTCGAGGAAGAGTTTCGCCTCATGGTTGCCGCCGCCAAAGCCAACGGCAAGATCTCGAATGGATCCATTCGCCAGCGACTGATGAGCTATTACTCGCAGATACAGATCTTGCGCTTCAACGGTCTGCGCTCTCTTGGTGCCACTCTGGAGAACAAGAAAGACTTGAGCGTGATCGCGCTTGGGGCGACCAACAAAATGTATTGGAGCGAAATGCACCAGAGGGCGATGGAACTTTCTCTCGACATTTTCGGTGCACAATCGCTACTGGTCGATGCTGGCCCCGCCGATGGCGGCTGGCCCGGTGTCGCTCGCGATAAACGTCGGGCGGGATATCCTACGAGCTCGATGATTTCCACGTTCTTCTTCTCCCGTTCCGAAACAATTTGGGGAGGCACAAGTCAGATCCAACGAAATATCGTCGGCGAACGAGTGCTCGGATTGCCTAAGGAACCGAGACCTTCAAATGAATCGGGAAAGACTGAATGACGTTTGTATATGCAATCCAGTCTGGATTTCGGAACTATGGCAATTTTCGAGGTCGTGCTTCGCGATCTGCATATTGGTGGTGGTTTCTGTTTAGTTTGATCGTTCAGGTGACAGCATCCTCGCTGAACAACTCGTTATCGTTTTTCGTCTCACTCGCTCTCATCATCCCGTCTCTTTCATTGAGCTGGCGGCGAATGCACGACAGCGGACACAACGGATTTTGGTCGTTACTTCCAATCGTCAATCTCGTTTTTGCACTAACGCCGACTGAGCAGGCCGTCAATGAGTATGGTCCGCCGGCCCCGCCGCTTTCGGCCTAGGTAACTGTCTCCGCAATCCGATCAGCGGTACTCAGGTACCCGACGCTGGTAGACCTGGGAAATTAACGGTCACGTTTTATAAAACCACTAGATTCAGCGATATGACAACTTCACCAACTGTGCTCAATGAACTTGTTGTACCTTCACCAGTGGGAAAGTTGCGCCTGGCTGCATCCGCTGATGGCCTGTTAAGTATCGACGTGGGCAAGACAGGCAATTCGCGCTCGACGACAGCGAACGATCCCTCTGCCCAGCGCATTCTCGATACAACCCGAAAGCAGCTCGCCGAATATTTTTCCGGGAAGAGGACTGCATTCACTGTTCCACTTGACTTGCGCGGTACCGATTTTCAGCTCGAGTCGTGGAGAGCCTTGAGTCGAATTCCCTATGGCTCGACGATTTCATATGGACAACAGGCCGAAGACATTGGCAATCGCAAAGCATGTCGCGCCGTGGGTTCTGCCAACGGAAAGAATCCGATTCCGATCATCGTGCCTTGTCACCGGGTGGTGGCATCTGACGGATCCTTAGGAGGCTACGGGCTCGGACTAAAAATGAAGAAGCAATTGCTCGAACTGGAGACTCAACGCCGAACAAAAAAGTGATTCAGTGCGGCTGAGTGAAACCAAAGCACTCGCGCAAATAATCGTCTCGCAGAACTGCGGCCGGCGCTCCAATTGCTACCACCCGCTGGGCGAGCAGCATCACCGTGTCGGCGGAATCGGCGTCTGCGATTTCGTGCGTTGCCATCACAACGGTGACGCCCCTTGCTCTTTCTTGGGCGATGAGATTGGCAACTGATTTGCGACCGTTCACATCCAGCCCGGCCGTGGGTTCGTCGAGCAGCAAAACTTCTGCCTGACGGGCAAGTACTTGGGCCAGGTGAGTGCGTTGCTGTTGACCTCCTGAAAGGTCGCGTAGCGGTTTGCGTGCAAATTCGTTCACCCCCGTTCGCTCCATGGCCTCGTCGACGATGATTTGATCAGCGTGTGTACTTCGTTTGAGCAAACCGAGATGAGCGAAGCGACCCATCTCGACGACATCTTCGGCCCGCAATGGAAGGGTGTGTGACGAAACGGGATGCTGGGGAAGAAACGCCACACGTGAAGGAAGTGCACCGGGTTTTTGCCCGAGAACAGACACATCACCAGAAAGCGGGGCGATCATGCCGGCAAGAGTTTTGAGCAGAGTTGATTTGCCGGATCCGTTCGTGCCGATGAGCACCATCAATTCGCCGGGGGCAAGTGAGAATGTCATGTCACCAACGACCGGACGGCGGTCATAGCCCACGAACAGCGAACGCGCTACCAGGGAAGTGCGGGTCATGTTCGTATGAGTGTCGGTCATGGTCATATGTGGCTGTGTTGATGCGGAAGTTCGTCGGCGATCCGTCCGTCTCGACGAATCGAATCTCGGAATTCTCGAATCAAAGCGGTAATGGCAAAGAGAACCACAGCGCTTAATACGATGCTTGCCCCGGCCGCCAAATCTGCGTGATAACTGAGGAGTAGACCGACGTATGTGGCGATACTGCCGCACACGGCGGCGATGACGATCATCGTCGAGAGTCGTCGAGAGACGAGGGCACCGGTTGCCGCTGGGGCGATAAGCATGCCGAGCACAAGGAGCGTTCCTACAGTTTGAAAACTGGCGACAACGGTTATCGCAACAAGCGTGAGCATGATGGCGTGATACCTGCGCACAGAAAATCCAGATGATTCTGTAAGTCCTTCGTCAACGCAAAGCAAGAGAAAAGGTCGGCGACAAATCCAAGCAACCGTGCCAACGGTTACAAATGCCACCGTCTGCCACGCTAATTGCGACCATGTCACCCCCAGAAGTTCGCCGAAGAGAATTCTGGTGAGATCTCCAGAGAACGATCGCGAGTGTGAGGTGATCATGACACCAAGTGCAAGCATTCCAACAAAGAGAAGTCCAACCGACGTGTCTCCGGACAGTCGCAACCGTCGAGTGACCACGTGAACGCCGCCCATCATCGCAGCGGCACCGACCGCGGCTCCAATCACGCCAGAGATTCCAAGAATTAGAGCGGTGGCAATTCCCGGAAGCACGCCATGGGCAAGGGCATCACCAACAAAAGCGAGCCCGCGGAGAACCACAAAGGTTCCTGCCACCGCACAAATGAGCGATACGAGAATTCCGGCGTACAACGCGTGACGCAAGAATTCGTTGTCAAGAAAGGGTCGTAGAAAAAAGTTGATCATCTCTGGTCAGTCAATTGAGTCTGCAATCTTGTTTACAATTCGGAGGATGAATTCGCTGTAGCTGTCGTCGTTTTCGAGCATGTGTGTCGTCAACACGACGAGTTGAACATTGAGTTCCCGTGCCAACTGATCGGCAACATGAGTTGGAGCACCGTGGTCGGCAAATATTGCGTGCACGTTTGACTCCGATGCAAGCCGTTTCAATTCGGCAACTTGCCCGGCGGTCGCTTCTGCCGATGTGGACAAACTTGGAATGATCGCACCAACTACGGTGCAGCCGTAGCGGGCGGCAAAGTAGCCCATCTCATCGTGTCCTGTGACCAACGTGCAATTTTTGACATCGGACATAATGTCCGCGGCCTCGGAATTTAGAGCGGTGAGCATATTCTCGACCTCGACGGCTCGCGCCGTTAGATCTATATGGAGAAATGCCTCAAGTTCGATCGCAAGATCCGGAATTGCCTGAAGCATCGTCGATGGATCGAGCCATATGTGTGGATCAACTACTTCCGCACCGTCTTCCGTCATGCGCAGCGTGGTGACATGATCGGCCACCACAAATTCTGGTACACCGTTCTGTTTTGCCTGGTCAATAATGCGAACCAGATGCTCCTCTAGGCCGGCGCCGTTGGTGACAATAAGTGAGGCTCCGTTGATTGTCTCAACATCTTTAGCCGATGGATCAAACTCATGTGGATCGACACCGTTGGGAATGATCACCTGCACTTTGGCCGCTTGACCAACCAGCTGTGAAACGATGTCTCCCAGAATGCTGTAGGAGACCACAACCGTTGGACGATCGGTTGAGTCGGAGTTAGTACAACTGCTGATCCCGATCGCCAGGATCGTGCTCAGCGCGATGAAACACGCGATACGGAATTTAAGAACGGTTCTCGTCTTTGCACATTATCGAATATGAGAATGATTCCCAACTTTGGGACCTACCAAATTACGAGGTGGCGACGGACTCCAGCCAAGTGGTGAGGTCGGCCATGGGAACTTCTCCGCTCTGACGACCAACAACTTTGCCGTCTGCATCGAGGAGAACGAAGAATGGATAGGCCGACAAACCAAATGCTTCTGCCGCTGTTCGCTCTTGACTATCTGCCATCACTGGCCACAGCGCGGGGAAATCTTCCCTGGCCAGCCACGCCGATGGCGGATAGTTGGGACTCGCCGGATCGGTCGCCGTGGCTATGCCGATGATGTCGACTCCTGACGGCACGTCGCCTGCCTTTTCCCAATCGACTAAGCGGGGAACTTCGGCCTGGCAATGTGGGCACCAATGGGCAAGAAAGACAAGCAATGTTGGCGTGCCGGGAGTTGTCGTCACGATGTTTCCTGCAAAACCCTTGCCCGTGAGAACTGGCGCCACAAGCCCAATTGCAGTGTCGGTTACATCAGGGTTGTGTGGGGGCAGAATCGTGCCGGTCACAGTGACAGTCGAAAATTCGGATGTCGTCCCGGGAGCACTCTCCGGATCAGAAGATGAGGTGACAGACACGATCGCGGCTACTGCAATCACTCCAACAACGATTGCGCCAATCGTCCATACGGCTTTTCCTGATGTGCCGCCGCGACTCTTTCTCGTCTTTGTGCTCATTGGTACTCCAGTGTGTTGGTGGGATTTGGAAGTGTTGTGAAAACAAGGATGGCAAAGAATCCAGTGAACGCCATGAATGGCAGCGTGACGAATCCAAATTTCTCAAACCATACGAACTCGCAGGGGACTGTTACGTCGCATGCTCCTGAGTCGAGGTTTGGGTATCGCTCAAGCAACCAGTGGTATGTGGATATCGACGCCCCGATTGTGGCCAGTGGCGCGGAATAAAAGCCGACCTTGCCGTCGCGGCGAATCGCGGCGATGATCAGAATGATCGCCAGCGGATACATCATGATTCGCTGGTACCAGCACAAGCGGCACGGAATGTAATTGACAATTTCCGAAAAATATAAACTCCCCACAAGGCACGTCGTCGCTATTGCCGCCGATAGTGGTCTGGCCAAGACCGAGAATGAATCGATAGTTGTGGCCGCCCATGAATTCGACTTGTACAACAGTCGTGCAATCAGGATGACCACGGTCCCGATGAGTGTGGCCACGCTCAGAATGGCAAAGAACAGCTCAAATGAGGTGTTGTTCATAACGAATACAAAGTGTAGAGGCGAAGAGTAAGGCAGAATGGTCGGGTGACATCACTAAAGGAACAAATCAAATTCGATCTGACTACTTCAATGAAGGCACGCCAAGCGGAAGTCACGTCGACCTTGCGGATGGTGTTGGCGGCGGTCATGAATGCGGAAGTTGCAGGCAATGCGGCAAAAGTGCTATCCGACGATCAAGTATTGGATGTTCTTCGCGCCGAGGTCAAGAAACGTAATGAGTCTGCGGAAATTTACGACGGCGCGAATCGAACGGATGCGGCACAAAAAGAGCGTTCAGAGGCGGCAATAATTGAAAAGTATCTGCCGGCCCAGATGGCCGATGACGAATTGGGCAAGATTGTCGCAGAGGAAGTAGCCGTCGCCAGCGCTTCGGGAATCACAGGTGGTAAGGCGATGGGGGCAGTAGTCAAGGCGGTTCGGGCTCGGGTTGGAGCTTCGGCCGATGGAGCCAAGATCGCGGCCCTAGTCAAGGCCGCTGTCGGTTGAGACAGTCAAGAGGTCAAAGCGACACTAAAGCGGGCAGGCTCGCACTGACTCGCTAACAAGTTGTGCATATCCCACTTGACCGTCTGGGTCGCTGGGATGGACGTTGTCCGTGTCTAGCCATGTCGGGTGATCGGCGACCGCTGTGGCCCAATCGATCACGGCGAAATTACTGCGGGAACCGACCTGATCGGCGAGAAATTGATTCAATTTTTCAAGATCGGGAATTGCGCCGGCCAAGTTGACCCAGCGAACGCAATCGAGCACGGCCGCTTCGTCAAGTATTTGGTTCACTTCGGCCTCGATCGCCGGACCCCATTGACTCATGTCGTTGCCGCCGAGTTGGATGACTAAGACATGTGGAACTTTGGCAATCGCAGATTCGATGGCGGGAAGTTGTTTCTCGATGGTGATCCCAGACTGTGCAGAGATGGAGAAATCGAATTCGTCGAGCGTGAACTTATCCTTCGATCTGGCGGTAACCGAGTCGCCAATGACTATGACAGCAGGGCGAACCGAATTGGCCGAAGTGTCGGTGGCGGCAGATGGAGAGTCGCTTGAACCACAACCTGCGACTAAACCAACAGCGACCAACATGGAAATGAGGGAATTGCGCATAGTGAACTTGACTCTACGGCGCCCTCGGCAGGACTTGAACCTGCGACCTACGGTTCCGGAAACCGGCGCTCTATCCGCTGAGCTACGAGGGCGTAATTCAATAGCAGGATAGTGCTACTCAGTCGGCAAAGATTAGAGAGTCATGGCCGATCCAATCGTCACCGTCTCTGGACGACTTGCTCCCGCATTCGCCAAATTCGCTGGGCCGAACTCACCTTTTGTCGATCCAGTCGTACGTCGCAGTGATCGCGCCGACGCGCAGGTCAACGGATCGTTGGCATTAGCCAAGAGTCTCGGCAGGGCCCCGGCCAAAGTCGCAAAGGAAATTTTAGATTTAGTTGACCTATCCGATATCTGTAGCGCTGTCGAGGTCGCGGGACCGGGTTTCGTCAATCTCACTTTTGGCAATGATTTTCTGGCATCCGAACTCACTCGCGCTGCGGGTGATTCGCGACTGGGCGTTCGTTTGGCGACTGTGCCCATAACGGCCGTTGTTGATTACTCGGCGCCGAACGTGGCAAAGGAAATGCATGTTGGCCATTTGCGCTCCACGGTCATCGGTGACGTGCTGGTTCGAATGCTCATGTTTGTCGGACATCGAGTAATTCGGGAAAATCACATTGGCGATTGGGGAACACCGTTTGGGATGTTGATCGAGCACCTCGTCGATCTTGACGAGACGATGGCCATCAATGAGTTATCCGTAGGGGATCTCGACGCGTTTTATCGACAGGCTCGAGCAAAATTTGAATCGTCGGATGACTTTCAGGAACGGGCGCGCCGGCGCGTTGTGTTGTTGCAGAGTGGCGATGTCGAAACCTTGAAATTGTGGAAAATACTTGTGGCCGAGAGCATGCGTCACTACACAAATGTTTACGACATGCTTGGCGTCTTACTCACCGATGACGACATCAAAGGTGAAAGCGCGTACAACAACTTGCTACCCGAGGTGGTAAGACGCCTCACCGAACTCGGAATGCTCACAGAAAGTGAAGGGGCGGAGGTTGTCTTCGTGCCAGGGTTTGTCAATCGGGAAAACGAGCCGTTACCGCTAATCATTCGCAAGACCGACGGTGGTTTCAATTACGCGACTAGCGACTTGGCCTGTGTGATTGACCGAGTGGAGCGCATTGGCGCGTCATTGATTTTGTATGTCGTTGGGGCCCCACAGTCGCAACATTTGCAAATGGTTGAGGCGGTGGCCAGACAGGCCAACTGGCTACCTGCACACACCGAAATGTTGCACGTTGCCTTCGGCAACGTGCTGGGGACCGATCGAAAGATTCTGAAGAGCCGTAGCGGCGAGGTAGTGAAACTCGATGCGTTGTTGGCCGAGGCAATTGAGAGGGCGACGATTGCGGTGCAAGAGAAAAATCCTGACATTGAATCTGCGCATCAATTGGAAATTGCCCGACAGGTGGGAATTGGCGCGGTGAAGTATGCAGATCTTTCCACCGACCGGATCAAGGATTACATGTTCGATTGGGATCGGATGCTGTCGTTCGACGGCAATACATCGCCGTATCTGCAATACGCGCATGCCCGCATCTGCAGCATCTTTCGCAGGGCGATGGTCGACCGCTCGAGTGTTCGCGCGGTAACTCCGACAATCGAACACATCGCGGAGCGAACTCTTACGTTACGTATCTTGCAGTTCGATACGGCGGTGTGGGACACTGTCGAAAAATACAGCCCACACCGGTTGTGTACGTACCTATATGAGTTGTCTGCAGAGTTCAGCGCGTTTTACGAGCAATGCCCGGTCTTGCGAGCCGGGTCCGATGCACAGCGCCTCAGCCGTTTGTCGCTCTGTGACATGACAGCTCGCGTTCTGGAAACGGGATTGCAGTTACTCGGCATTGACGCACCGGAGCAAATGTGAAGGCGGTTTCGGCACACCTACTTCCAGATTCAGCCTCTATAAACAAATCGGGGTCGATGTCGATAGGCGGATGCGAACTGACATCAATCGCTGCTCAATTTGGCACCCCGATATTTGTCTACGACGAAGAACATCTGCGTGCTCGTTGCCGCGAAGCGGTTCGAGCCTTCGGCTCCGACAGAGTCATTTATGCGACAAAGGCATTCCTGTGCATGGAAATGGCAAGGTTGGCAAATCGGGAAGGTCTCTTGCTTGATGTTGCCACGGGCGGCGAATTGTTTGTTGCCCTTAATGCGGGCGTACCCGCCAGCAAATGCGTCATGCACGGCAACAACAAAAGTGTTGATGAATTGCGAATGGCTATCACCTCGGGTGTCAGACACATCGTTGTCGACAATTTTGACGAACTTGATCGACTTGATGAATTGCACGCTCAAGGTCTGCCGAGTCCGAGGATTCAGTTACGGATAACTCCCGGCGTATACGTACACACTCACGAATTCATTTCGACCGGTCAGGATGATTCGAAATTCGGATTCAACTTGGGAAATGGCGACGCGCACAAAGCGGCGAAACGAGCGGCATCTTCGGAAAGTGTTGAACTGGTTGGAATTCATTGTCACATCGGCTCAAACGTATTTGCCGCCGAAAACTTTGCCCGCGCGGCAGAAATAATGGTGTCTCTTGTCAACGAACTCGGGCTAGGTGAAGTGACACTGGGCGGAGGCCTTGGCGTCGCCTACGTGACGGATGAGCAGGCGCCATCGATTACCGAGTGGGCTAAGCAGTTGCAGACAGCCACGTCAAAACTTGCCCCCGGCGTCGTCGTGTTTGTGGAACCCGGTCGAGCGATCGTTGCGTCCGCGGCTGTGACGCTGTATTCCATCGGCTCAATCAAACCGATTCCAGGAGTTCGAACTTATGTCGTCGTTGATGGAGGAATGAGCGACAATCCTCGGCCGGTGCTGTACGGAAGCGGTTACGAAGCGTTTCTTGTCGTCCGCGCAGCCGACGATCGTACGGAGGCCGTACGCCTTGTCGGTAAACACTGTGAAAGCGGTGACGTGTTGATCAACGAAGCATTTTTGCCGGCCAACTTTGCCGTTGGAGATGTCATCGCGACTCCGGTAACCGGCGCATATGGACATTCGATGGGTTCCAACTACAACAAGGTCACGAGGCCGGCCGTGGTATTCGTAAACGAAGGTACTGCGCGAGTTGTTGTTCGTCGTGAAACATACGACGACCTCGTGCGCCTCGACTCGTAGAGCGCGCCTCGCCGATAGCGTTTCATCCATGTCTGGGGCGACTAGAGCACGGCCAGTTCGCCTTGGCGTCATTGGTCATGGCACCGTTGGCAGCGCTTTTGTTCGGCTAGTCCAGCGACAATCCAAGACGATTGCCGAGCGAAGCGGAATCAGTTTGGAAGTTGCGCGCATCGCCGTGCGCGAGGTTGCCAAGCACGCCGATCAAGAGATCGACATGGGACTCCTTTGCACCGATGCCGAATCGGTTGTAAATGACAAAAGCATCGATTTGGTAGTCGAACTGATGGGCGGCATTGACAACGCCCGCGACCTCATTCTTCGAGCGCTGAAGAACGGAAAGCCTGTGGTTACGGCGAACAAGGCATTGCTCGCCAATCATGGCGCCGAATTATTTCAAGCCGCCGATGAAGCGGGTATCGATCTACTGTTTGAAGCTGCGGTGTGCGGAGGCATTCCACTTATTCGGCCTCTTCGGGAAAGCCTCCGTGGTGAACCAATTCGTCGAGTGCTTGGAATTGTCAACGGCACAACTAATTACATATTGACAAAAATGAGCGAGGATGGCGCAAGTTATTTGGTCGCTCTCGCCGGCGCTCAATCACTCGGTTTTGCCGAGTCTGACCCAGCCGCAGATATCGATGGTCTCGATGCTGCCGCCAAGATCGCGATCATCGCCAGCATCGCATTTGGCTACAACATTGTGGTCGACGATGTGTATACCGAAGGAATTGCAAAGGTAACCGCAACCGACGTTGCGATTGCCCAGCGCCTCGGATATGCGGTCAAGTTGCTTGCCATCGCGGAGTCAGATCAAGTTTCCGGCCGCGTTTCGGTACGTGTCCATCCGGCAATGGTTCCCAAGCACCACCCGCTCGCCGCGGTCCGCGACAGCTTTAACGCCGTCGTCGTCGATGGCGAAGCATCCGGATCGTTGATGTTCTACGGTCGCGGCGCCGGCGGAGACCCAAGCGCCAGCTCTGTTCTCGGCGATGTCATCGACGCGGCAATCAATCTGGGTAAAGGTACACATGCAACACTTGGACATCTCGGCGTCGCTCGTTTCATGCCAATTTCCCAGACCTCTTGTCAGTTTCTACTCGGACTCGAAGTAAACGACAAGCCTGGCGTGTTGCACGCAGTAACGGGAGTGTTCGCCCGATATCTGGTGAGTATCAAGGCCGCCGAACAGGAAAGAATTGGCAACGGTGCTCGCCTCGTGTTTCTCACCCACATCGCCAACGAGGCTGCGATGCAGTCGTGCATCGAGGAATTAAAGCAACTTGACGTTGTCATGCATGTCGGTGCCTTGTTACGCGTTATTGGCGATTGAGTTCGGCGACGGGAATTGTGCAGTATCTTTCGACCCGCGGTCTGGCGCCCGAAGTAGGATTTAGCGAAGTCCTGACCAACGGTTTAGCGCCCGATGGCGGACTGTATGTGCCAACAAGTTGGCCACAAGTTGAGCCTCCGATCTCATCGAAGTATGCCAATCGAGCCGCGCAAATCATGCAGCCGTACGTTGGTCGGGACATTTCGACGGAAGTGTTCATGACACTCTGTGAAGACGCCTATGGCAACTTTCGACATCCTGACGTCGCGCCACTCGTTCAACTGGCGCCGGAGCACTACTTACTTGAATTATTCCATGGTCCAACATTGGCATTCAAAGATATTGCGTTGCAGTTGGTCGGCAAATTGTTTGATCATGTCCTTGCCAAGCGAGATGAACGAGTCCTACTTGTAGGCGCAACAAGTGGAGACACCGGAAGTGCCGCTATAGAAGCGGTCAAGAACTGCAAAAACGTTGACATCGTCATTTTGTATCCGCACAATCGGCCGACCGAGATTCAGCGTCGGCAAATGACAACCGTTGTCGCAAAAAATGTGCACACTGTCGCGATCGACGGAACATTCGACGATTGTCAAGATCTGGTCAAAGCAATGTTCAATGACTCCAAATTCCGGCAATCACATAACCTGTCTGCTGTCAACTCCATCAATTGGGCAAGAGTAATGGCCCAGACGGTTTACTACTTCACGGCGATCGAAACGCTCAATCGTCAATCCGTGTTGGGTCCAAATTCGGCTAGCACAGTTTCGTTCAGCGTCCCGACGGGGAACTTTGGCAATGTTCTTGCCGGATGGATTGCCCGCCAAATGGGCGCACCGATTCATCACCTGATAGTTGGATCAAACAGCAACGATGTGCTCACTCGATTTTTCAAAAGTCGAGTCATGGCAACGAGCCCCGTCGTACAAACGCTGAGTCCAAGCATGGATATTCAGATTTCCTCAAACTTTGAGCGTTTCTTATTTGAAGTGAACGATCGTCAAGGGGGATTGACTGCAGAACAACTGCAGCGTTTCCGCGCTACGGGTGTGCTGTCTGTTGAAAGCGACCAATTTGACACATGGGTTGCGCCCGTGTTTCGGGGCCATCGCTGCGATGACGAGCAAACCATCGCCACAATGAGGCGCATCTACAAAGAAACCGGAATGCTCGTCGACCCGCATACCGCCGTGGCAATTTCTGCCACCGAGGCTTGCGCGGAGCCAGAGATTCCGACAGTCACCCTGGCCACGGCCCATCCGTCCAAATTCCCCGACGCGGTGTTACGCGCAACAGGTATCCATCCGCAGTTGCCAGATCACTTATTGGATCTCTACGACCGTGAAGAACATGTGACCAACTTGCCCAACGACCAGGCTGTGGTTCAAGCCTTTGTGGATTCTTGTCGCTAAATCTTGTCGCTAAATGACGTCTGGAGATGTTGTGTCTTGGTAGCCGAGTCGGCTACCATTTGAGGTAACTCAGAATCCTGAGTTGAACCCGCAGTAAGCGACGCTTAGTTTCGCGTTCCGCACAGCGGTCGAATGGGGTAAAGCACTCGTGGCGAACACCCGTGAAAGAAGGACCTGTGGCTTCTGGAGCCCTTGAACAATCCGCACTCGTTGAAAAGGATCGCGATCAGTTGGTGGCAATCGCCACGGCTCTTGGCGTGAAATCGGCGGCACGTGCAAAGAAATCAGATCTCGTTGACATGATTCTCGAACAGACCAAACCGGCGAACTCAGAGCCTTCGGTCGTGTCGGCGCCTGCTGTGGCGCCCGCGGTGGCGCCAGCAGCATCTGCCCCGGTTGCCAGTTCCGCACCCCGCGCTCTTGGTGCAAATGGGGAAGCGCTTGCCGAGTGGGAAATCGAATTGGCAGAACACGAGGGCACACCGATCGCTCCTCAGGCCCGCCGATTGAGCGAATCGTCATCGCGTAACTCGAACCGCAATCCCCGTCGTGACGGCCAGCGTCCGGGCGGATTCCAGCGACCAAATAATCCGAACGATGACGGCGATCGGAGCAATCGCCGCCGCCGGCGACGTCGAGGAAAGTCTTCTCGAGACGACGGTCCACAAGGCAGCGACCGCTACGAACCCCAAGATTCTTCAAGTCAGATTGACAGCAATGAGCCTGTGAGCACCGAGCCAGTACCGGTTTCCGGCTACCTCGACTTGCGCGATGAGGGTTACGGATTCTTGCGAGTAAACGGCTACCTATCGAGTCCAGATGATTCGTATGTCTCCGTGCGCTTGACTCGTCAATACAACCTGCGCAAGGGCGACCACGTCACCGGAACTTCAAAACCACCGGCGCGAAATGAAAAGAACCCCGCCATGCTCGACGTGGCAACAATCAACGGGGTTGAAGCCGAAAAAATGAAGACACGGCCACGGTTCGAGGATCTCACCCCGTTGTTCCCAGATTCCAAATTGATTCTGGAGAATCCTTCAGATCCGAACAACATGACCGCCCGAATCATCGACCTCATCTCTCCGATAGGCAAGGGTCAACGTGGAATTATTGTTTCCCCGCCAAAGGCCGGTAAGACCACGGTGATGAAGACAATCGCGACGTCTATCGAGCGCAATCATCCAGAGGTAAAACTCATCGTCCTCCTTATCGACGAACGGCCGGAAGAAGTAACCGATATGCGTCGAACGGTCAAAGGCGAAGTAATTGCCTCCACGTTCGATCGGCCATCGGAAGAGCACACGCAAATTGCCGAATTGTGCATCGAGAAGGCCAAGCGAATGGTCGAGATGGGCGAAGACGTGGTCATCATCTTGGATGGCATCACTCGATTGTCGCGTGCATACAACTTGGCAGCTCCGGCCACTGGTCGAGTCATGTCCGGTGGTATCGATGCAGGTGCGCTGTACCCACCAAAAAAGTTCTTCGGTGCGGCGCGCAACATCGAAGAGGGTGGAAGTTTGACAATTCTCGCAACGGCCCTCGTTGAAACAAACAGCAGAATGGACGATGCCATCTTCGAGGAATTTAAGGGAACTGGAAACATGGAAATTCGACTCGACCGCAAGATCGCCGAGCGCCGCATTTACCCCGCATTCGATGTGGATGCATCAAGCACACGCCACGAAGAGTTGTTGTTCGATCGTAAGCAATTGCAAATGGTCTGGAAACTTAGGCGAGTTCTGAGCGGATTGGCGGCCGACGGTAATGCGGCCCCTGGTCTTGAGTTGCTCATCGATCGATTGAAGACCTTCAAAAACAACGACGAGTTCCTTGCCGAAATTGCCAAGCAGCCGACCGCTTAATTAGGGCGGCAATTGTCAACAAATAGTCGAGTTGATATCGATGCACTGCGTTTGCGGTCTCTTGTCGCGTCTCATCAGACGCGACTTGGTCACAAAGTAACCGAACTCGCAGACTCAGAGTTCTCCCTAGGTGCCGCCGGATTTGTCGGCACAAGCGGGTGGGTGCTCGTGCTCCATTCGCCAATGCGTGGACTTGGTCCCGCGTTGTTGTGGATGAATAGACACAACTTGAGCGAGGTGAATGTCGTCGTCAAGTCTGATGCCGGCGTTATTGCCCGTCGGGCTTCGCTCTTCGACCTACCTATCAAAGTTTGGACGCTCCTCGGCAATGAGATAGTTGCCGCTTCGGCCAGCCCAATCGAACAACCGGCAGCCGTTCCCGAGCATCACTTCAAATTTGCGGAACTGATCGAGCGCAGTGGGGCAATTGTTGTCTCAGAACACGGGGTCTTCGTTGGCGAAGTCTTGGGCCTCGAGGTGTGTCGGGTGGTGGACGATGCAACTGCCGAAAATGGGGCGCGCCTGGAGATAGGCGTTGGCTCGCATGATCGCCAACTATTTCAGATGATTAATGGCCAGTCTCCGATGATTGAGAATTTGACCAATGTCGTCCAATATGTCTCCGGGATTCGACGTGACCGCACGGCTCACCATCCGCTCAATCGATTGGCAAAGGAGCGATATCTGCGCGAGCTACTCATTACCGATCCGCATTTGATCGACGCAGATCATTTGGAACGGGCCGAACCGCCGGTGGCTCGCTTGAATCTCAAAGATCCAACTCCGTGCGTGGCAATCGGCAGAAAATCCAGCGCGGATCTCGTCGCGGTTTGTAGTGCAATCGCCGATCCTGATCTCGTGCCGTTCGCGGCGGATGCTCGGCTTGCGGTGCGACCGAACGCCGAACTTGTGTTGGTAGTCGCACCAAACAATGTGTTCCCTTCGATGAAAGTGTTGGCAAATTCATTGCATCATCGGGCGAGTTTTGCCGTCGTCGATGAAGATCGCCTCTGATCTCGGCGTAGTCTGATTCACGTGTTAGAGCGACTTGCGCAAATCGAAGCCGACTATCGACAACTTGAGGCGAGTCTGGCAAGTCCCGAAGTTCTCGGTGATCAAGCCAAATTGCGAGACGCTTCACGGCGCTATAAGCAGCAAACGCCGCTTGTGGCATGCATACGCGAATACCTGTTCACGGAAGGAAATTCCGATGCCGCTCGCGAACTCTTGGAAAGCGCGAAGGGGAATGAGCGAGAACAACTTCAGTCCGAATTGGAAGCAACCGAAGCCAGGCTTGCCGAACTTAACGAGAGATTGAAGGTTTTGTTGCTGCCAACCGACCCAAATGATGGCAAGAACATCATTGTTGAAATTCGAGGCGCCGAAGGTGGGGAAGAGGCAAATCTATTCGCTCATGACCTCTTCAATATGTACAAGGCATACGCCACCCGCCAGGGTTGGAATCTCGAAGTCTTGTCTCTCGACAATTCGCCAATGGGTGGTATCAACCAAGTTGTCATGCTTATCAAAGGCGAATCTGCATGGAAGCGAATGCGATTCGAGGGTGGCCCTCATCGCGTGCAAAGGGTACCGATAACCGAAAGTCAAGGTCGGATTCATACTTCCTCTTCGACTGTGATGGTGTTGCCTGAGGCAGAGGAAGTGGATTTGCAAATCGACGAAAAGGATTTGCAAATCGATGTCTATCGAGCGAGCGGTCCCGGTGGACAAGGTGTAAACACAACAGACTCGGCGGTTCGAATAACGCACCGACCCACAGGAGTGGTCGTGGCGATGCAGGATGAGCGAAGTCAGTTGCAGAACCGACTGCGGGCAATGGTTGTTCTGAGATCTCGATTGCTCAAATTACGCGACGAAGCGATTGCCGAAAAAGCGTCGGCCGAGCGCAAGGCCCAAGTTGGGAAGGGCGGTCGCGGCGAAAAGATTCGCACGTACAATTTTAAAGAGAATCGAATTACCGATCATCGAATCGGGTTCACCCTTTATCAATTACAGGATGTGCTCGCCGGCAACCTGGATCCCGTGATCGACGCGCTGACCACCCAGTATCAGATTGAGCAGTTGGCGGACGCAAGCAATAACTAAGCCGATGTCTTCGTTGAACGGATCGGAAGTTTCATGGAGCCGGTTGCTTTCCGATGTTGAGGCCAAACTTAAAGACGCCAATGAGGCCAGATGGATCTGTGAACACGCGAGTGGGTGTGATCGCGACGAATTTCTGGCAATACTTGACGATCACGTGACCGTGGCAATGGCCACAAACGTTCAACGGATGCTCACCCGTCGCCTCAGCGGAGAACCATTGCAGTATGTGATGCGGCGATGGTCGTTTCGCCACCTTGACGTGATGGTGGACGAGCGTGTACTTATCCCACGTCCTGAGACCGAGCAAGCGGTCGAAGTTGCGCTTCGGCTTGCTCGTCAAAAGCCTTTAAGTAAATCTGAACTTCTGAACATTGTCGATTTGGGTACAGGTAGTGGAGTAATTGGCCTTTCGATGGCCAGCGAACTCCCGCTCGGTTCGGCCGCGATCTGGCTCACCGATCTTTCGGAGGATGCCTTACATGTGGCGAGAGCAAATTTGGCTGGAATCGGACGCGCCGCCGAGCAAGTTCGCGTCGTTCAGGGAAGTTGGTTCGAGGCGTTACCGGTCTCATTGCGTGGTGCGGTTGATCTGATTGTGTGCAATCCGCCTTACATCGCCGAGGGCGACACGCAAGTGGCGACTGACGTCACTAAGTATGAGCCACATCTGGCCTTGTATTCGGGAATCGATGGATTGGAAGCGCTGAGGCAAATTATCGAAGGCGCCTCTCAGTGGCTTGCCGTCGGCGGTTGGCTTGTCACGGAAATTGGTTACGAACAGGGAAAGCCTGTGTTCGAACTTCTCGATCGAGCAGGTTTCTCAGATGTCGAAATCATCAACGATCTGGCCGGTCGGCCGCGTATCGCCTGTGGTCGACGGAAGATTTAGAGGACCAGCGACCGCTTGAGAAATGCAAGTTGGTGAAGCAGAAGATTTTCTGCCACAACTTCCTGAGTAGTCATATGGGTGATCCCACTGAGTGGCAATACCTCGTGCGCACGACCACTTGCAAGTAGCGCACCGGATAGTTGCAACGTATGTGCGGCGAACACGTTGTCGTCGGCGAGACCGTGAACGAGCAAGAGCGGACGACGTAACTGACTGGCCAATCGGGTGAGCGATGATGATTCGTAATTTTGGGGAAATTGATTTGGGTCTCCGAGGTACCTTTCGGTGTAGTGCGTGTCATAAAGTCGCCAATCGGTGACCGGTGCGCCGGCAACTGCCGCGTGAAAGTGTTCGGGCGCTTGAAGTACGGCCAGTGCCGCCAAGAATCCGCCGAAACTCCAGCCTCGAATAGCGACCTTCGTCAAATCAACATTGCCAACTAGTCGAGAAAGTTCGCCGAGCACCTCAATCTGATCGGCGAGGATTCCGCTTGCCAAGTCTCCGCTGATCTCGCGCTCCCATCGTGGACCGCGGCCCGGCGTGCCTCGGCCGTCAACGACAACGACGCAAAAACCTTGATCGGCGAACCATTGCGATGTGAGGTATGCGCTCTGAGCGGCGATCACCCGTTGGACGTGTGGACCGCCGTACGCATCGAACAAGATCGGCAGCTTCTTGCCATTGTGATTGCGTGGAAGCACGATCGCCGTAGCGAGTGAATTGGCACCGACGCGATGCAATGTGACATTTGGTTGAACTAGCGGCGTCTCGGCGTGGGAACCCAGAGTTGGTCCATTGCGCACGAACGTTTTCGAGTTGGAGTCTGTAAGCGTCGCGCGACGGATGATGACCGTGTCACCTCCCAATGCTCCACTATGGATTCCCGGAGCGTCGGTGAGATTCTCGAGCGAATGCGTTTTCGTGTTAACCCTGCCAAGTTGAAGAACTAGCGGGTCGTCGATTGGATTGAATGAAATGAGCACCTCAGAGTTGGAAACCCCGAGCACGGAGCGAACCTGAATTGTTGGTTCGGTTATCGCTGAACCATCGATGCATAACGCGCGAGAATTTTTTCGATCGGCACAGTGCAAAATCTTGTCGCCCTCGAGTATCCGCGGAACCCCCGCGACAAGTTCAACCCATATGTCGTCCGTCTCCTCGTGCCGTAGTGTCAGCGATCCTGTTGCCGGGTCGACTTCATGGATCTGAACGCGACGTTGATCGCGCGATTGGATTGACACAATGAGCCCGGCCGTGCCCCAGTCCACCGCGTTGAGGTATGGGAACTCATTGCCGTTCCATACGACCGGTAGCGAATTTCCCTGGAGATCAATCACGTGGAACTCGACTTGGGCATTGGCAGTTCCCGCAAATGGATAACGGTGCGCACGAGGGGCACTGGTCGGTTGGGTTGGATCCGAAATCCATGCCACCGCGACTTTGGAAACATCGACTCTGCATGCGGCGATCTTCATGCCGTCGGGTGACCACCAGTATCCGCGCTGCCGGCCCATTTCTTCTGCGGCTACAAATTCGGCCATTCCCCAACTGATGTCGGAATGTGGATCGTCGGCGATCACTATTTCGCGTCCGTCGAGATCACATACGAAAAACGTTCCATCGCGGACATATGCAATATGTTTGCCAACCGGGCTAATTCGTGGATCGAAAATCGGACGTCCGAGTTTTGACGAATTTGCTGCTTCCAAAATGGAAATTTCTTTGGCGGTACCAAGTCGAAGGTCGGCACTGAACAGCCGACCAGCCAAAGTGAATACCGCTAGTCGTGCAAGGGCATCGCAGGAAAAGTCAACGATGCCGCCCGCCCCTTCGCGCATTCGTTCCCTTCGCGATCGTTCCTCAATAGATAACTCAGCAGGAGAGTGTTGGGATAGGAGAACCCTTGGGTCGGCCACACAGGTTTCTAGATTCGTTGCTCGGTCCAGTACCCACAGCGAATTGACGAGGTCCGAACCATGAGTCGATCGTAAAAATATGACGCGCTGGCCATCTACAGAGACAAGAATATTGCGCGGCTCGCCAAGGGTGAAGCGCTGGGTGCGTGCAAATTGTCGGGGGAACGTATCTGTTTTCATTGGGCTCTCAGTTGTCGACATGCAAGGTTCCGATCGAGTCAAGTGTGGCTTGTTTGCCGACCCATTCATCCATTGTCATTGAGGTGGCAAGATCCCGATCGTGTGAAGTGGCCCATGCCCGACGCCCATCTCCCAAAAGTGTCGACGCGCAAACCATTTCGGGCACTCCGTTTCGATCGTGCATCACGCTGTAGGCCTCGATAGCTGCCGGGCCTTCGGCTTGCTGCGAGTTGGCGACGTCTCGCCGCGGAAGCGAATCAATTTGATTCTGCGGCGAATCGTGGAGGAAACCATTCTTTGGAGGAGTCGCTGCGTACACGCCGAAGGCATGCTTTGTTGCGTAACCACCGTTTGCCCAGACGAATGCAGTCTCATCTGGCCGTTTACGAATCTCAATCATCATCGTGGCGATCGCATGCATGACGTAGTTGTTCCACGGTCCACCGGCAAATGACAATCCACCGGTACACGTGAGTTGCCGTGTAATGGGAAGTCCGAGAGATTGTGCTCCGAGTTGTACCGCCGATGGAAAGCACGAATACAAATCAATGATGCCAATTTCGTCGATGTATCTGTCGGCGAGTTTTAACGCAAGTGCACCGCCGAGTCGCACCGCGGGAGTTTCGGCAAAGGTGTCCCGATGAGAGATGTAGTTGTGTTCATGACAGTCTGTACCCGATTGCGGAAATACCCATTTCTCCCGCGAAATTCCAAGTGCCTGCGCCCGCTCTACCGAGCAAATGATTAGTGCCGCCGACATATCGACGTCGTTGTTTGAATTCATCACTTTTGTATACGGAAACCCAATCATGCGATTATTAAGACTCGGTGTAATGATTTCTTCCGTCGAATACTCACGACGAGTCCACGCATTCGAGTTGGTTGCAGCAACTGCGCTGAACCGAGACCACAGGTCACCAATGAGGCGTTGATGGTCGCTCAGTGAACGCATATTGGCCGCCCTTAGCGCGGTTTCAAACATCGGGTAGATCTGAATCGGCATAAAAATTTTGCGTTCCAATTCGATTTCGTGATTCATCGGCAAATCGTCACCGACCAATTCAGGCGTCGAAGAGTTGTCATCACCGGCCGGCCAGTCCAGCGTGACGCCATCCTTGCGCGCTCGGTTGCGGGTTCGAGTGGCTTCACCGCCAACGAGAAAGACCAAGTCGAGTCGTCCTGCCTGGATATCGGCGGCGGCGAGGTTGACCAACGATTGTGGCAAGTTGCCGCCGTTTGGAGTAGTACCAAACCGGCGCGGATCGATATTGAGTAGGTCGGCAACGCCCTGGGCCGGGTTGGGATGTTTGGTCGACAATGATCGAACAGCGAATAAGGCGTCGGGAGATTCGGTCGTTGCTATTCCCGCATCGTCCGTCGCTCGGCGAACGGCTCGAGCCATTAAGTGGATTGGGTTCAGCGCCGCGAATAAATCATTCGTGCGTTGGAGTACTTGACCCTGTCCCACGAGAATCGGCGTGCGTGGGCCAAGAGTCATACCAACGAACATTATGTTCCAAAAGGTTTGACGGACCTATGCTCGTGGACGATGTCCAATTTCTTGAATCGTGCGGGTGAAAGCAGCCGCATCGCAATTGGAGCCGATCACGCAGGCTTTGAACTGAAGCAGCATCTCATCGGTGTGTTGAAGAATGACGGCTACACCGTGATTGATCACGGCACAAACTCAACGGAAAGCGTTGATTATCCCCCAATTTGCGCCGCAGTGGGGAGAGACGTCAGTGCAAGAAAGGCCATGTTTGGGATTGTCCTAGGCGGCAGCGGCCAGGGAGAGCAGATTGCGGCCAACAAGGTGCGCGGAGTTCGTGCGGCGCTGTGCAACGATCTGCACCTGGCAAAGCTGGCACGTTCACATAATGACGCCAATGTCTTGTCGATGGGAGCCCGGGTTGTGACCTTTGAACTGGGCGTAGAAATACTGCGCGTGTTTATGGCCACGCCTTTTGATGGTGGTCGACACGAACGTCGAGTCGCTCAGTTGACAGAAATTGAGCAACAGGAACGGGCCCGCTAATGCCTTGGCCATCTGAACAGCACCGCGACACGGAAGTCTTTGAACTGATCGAACGAGAGCGCACGCGTCAAACCACTGGATTGCAATTGATTGCCAGTGAAAATTTTGTTTCTCCAGATGTCATGGCCGCTACCGGTTCTGTCCTTACTAATAAGTATTCAGAGGGTTATCCACATAAGCGTTATTACGGAGGCAATGCAGTTGTCGACGAAGTCGAATCGCTTGCAATCGAGCGAGCGAAGCAATTATTTGGCGCCGATCATGCCAATGTGCAGCCACATTCCGGTGCGAGCGCAAACATGGCCGTCTATCTTGGGCTTCTCTCCCCGGGTGACACGGTCCTTGGACTTAGCCTGGCCCATGGTGGCCACCTCACTCACGGTTCGCCCGTCAACGCAAGCGGAATTCTGTACAACTTTCAGTCGTATCGGGTGAGCGGCACCGATGAGCGAATTGACTTTGATGAAGTTCGCAGCCTGGCTAGACAGCACCGCCCGAAGATGATTGTGGCCGGCACAACTTCATATCCGCGGCGAATCGAACCTGAGCCGTTCAAATCCATTGCCGATGAAGTCGGCGCATTGATGATGTTTGACATTGCTCATATTGCGGGCCTCGTTGCCGCTGGTGTGCATCCCAATCCGGTTCCTTATGCCGATGTCGTGACTTTCACGACACACAAAACCTTGCGAGGTCCTCGCGGCGGTTGCATCCTCAGCACACAAGCTCATGCGTCGACAATTGATAAGGCGGTGTTCCCTGGAAGTCAGGGTGGACCACTCGAACATGTCATCGCCGCAAAGGCGGTGGCCTTTCACGAAGCGCTTCAACCAAGTTTTCGTGACTATGCAAGACAAATTGTGCGCAATGCGTCAGCGCTTGCCGAAGCATTGGCGAAGCAAGGTTTTCGGTTGGTCTCGGGCGGTACCGACACGCACATGATGGTTGTTGATCTTCGACCCTTTGACTCAGAACTCACCGGCAAAGATGCTCAACTCGTGCTTGACGAGGCCGGAATAACGCTAAACAAAAACAGCATTCCAGATGATCCGCGTAGCCCGTTTGTCACGTCGGGTGTACGAATCGGGACACCTGCCGTGACAACTCAAGGAATGACCGAGAGAGAAATGCCAATCATTGCCGAACTGATTGGCACCACGTTGCGCAATCGAACCGAAGCATCGGTGATATCGGAGATTCGAGCCAGAGTGGCAACCCTTTGCGCCAAGTTTCCCGTGTACCCACTTGGGCCCCCGAGCGATTGACGGTAACGGCGTAACATCGAATTCTGCGTGATTGATCTTGGTGGTTACTTAATTATTGGCGGGTGCGCCGCCGTGATGACCGCGATCAGCACCCCGATAGTCGCCATGATTGCGCGACGGCGCAACTGGATGGCTCAACCCGACACGCGAAGGTCTCATCCCGTGCCGACGCCCGATGTCGGAGGAATCGCGTTCTTTATCGGACTCATTTCTGCCATTGCGCTTGCCAGCCGAATGGGAAGATTTGCTCCATTATTTGACAACAACTCGGAAATTTTCGGAGTCGTCATCGCCGCGACCGTCATATTCATCCTTGGATTCGTCGACGACATCCACGAGGTTTCAGCGCCAATGAAGGTAACCGGAGTTGTGGCCTCCGCACTTGTTCTCGTGTGGTTCGGCGTGACGATGTTTTACTTTCGAGTTCCATTCCTCGATGTATTCGTGCTTTCCAATGATTGGATTCCTCTGTTTACCGTCTTGTGGCTGCTCGGAATGACACAGGCAATAAATTTGATTGACGGACTCGACGGACTTGCCGCCGGAATCGTGGCCATTGCATCAGGTTCATTTTTTGTGTACAGCAAACATCTTGGCGATCTTGGCCTGCTTACCGAACCAAACATCGGTCCGCTGATCGCCATTATTACCCTTGGGATTTGTATCGGATTTCTGCCGTTCAATTTCAATCCGGCCCGCATCTTCATGGGCGACAGCGGTGCTCTATTACTTGGGTTACTGATGGCAACTTCGACAAGTGTTGTTGGAGGGCGCGCCGATCCCGCTTCGCAAGCGTTCAGCGGCCAGACTTATTTCTTTCTGGCACCGCTTTTCATTCCATTACTTGTGCTTGGTGTGCCGATAGTTGATGTTCTCTTTGCAATATTGCGCCGGACGGTCAGTCGACAGGGCATAGCGACCGCAGATAGAGGGCATTTGCATCACCGGCTTATCGCTTTGGGACACGGTCCACGGCGAGCGGTGGTTATCTTGTGGGCCTGGACTGGGTTGCTCTCGGCGGTCGTGTTATATCCAGCATTGAGTTCGGGATCGACCAACTTCATACCGCTTATAGTCGCCGCATTGGTACTTGCACTATTCACTGTCTTGCACCCCAAATGGAGTAGAGATTCAGAACAGGCAGCCAAGTGAGAATTTTTTTCACATGTTCACGAACACAGAAAAGCGTCGACGGTTTTGCATCAAGTCGTTGCGCCGTCTAGTTTGTACTTATATTCACAAGAAGCCGATTTGCCAAAGCCAGAGGTGATCGGACCACTCCTTCAGGTCGTACGGTGAAATTGCTCCCCAAAGTTTTGGTACCAAAGAAGTCGAACGCTGGTACCGACGATTCTCTAGGTCGGGGACCGGATATCGCGCTGTGCACCGCGGTGTTCCTACTCATTGGATTAGGAATCGACTCCCTTACCCACACGCGACCCTTGTTCACCATTCTTCTCGCAGTCCTTTCGCTGATCGGTAATTTTGCTCGGATGTGGTACGTCTACGACGATCGGATGAAAGTCCTCGAGCGCGAACGATTGCAACGGTCGATCAGTCACCAGGATGGTCAGTGAATTGATGACCGAGCATCAAGCCCCCTCATATTCGTCAGTTCTGTCGATGAATGACAAAGGTCCAGCGCCGGAAGCCGCGATTGTGCGTGACCTCGTCAAGCGGGGCCTATGGGTCGCTCCGATCTTTGTAGCACTTGGCGCCATTGGTTGGGGTGTAAACGGTGCATGGTCGGTTGCCTATGGTCTGGTCTTGGTCCTAGCCAATTTCACATTGGCGGCACTTTTGGTTAGCTATACGGCCAAGATTTCGTATGCAGTGATGATGGGCTCGATGATGTTTGGTTACCTGTTGCGACTTGGAATTATTGCGATCGCCGTATTTGTGGTGAGACAAGCGTCATGGGTCGAACTTCTTCCACTTGGACTCACTATCATCGTGGCGCACCTTGGTTTGCTGTTCTGGGAATTGCGGTATGTTTCTCTGTCGCTTGCATACCCTGGTTTAAAGCCAGCATCTCCACAATCCACCGACCAAAAATCCACCACGTAGGACGATCAACACCGTGTTCGCATTCGAGTTTCCGCCGATCAATCAGATTCTTCGCTGGAAAGATGTCGTGCCGGGCATCAACAAGGTCGTTCTCATTTCAATTTTGGCCTCGGTCATTGGTATTTCATTGTTCCTCATGGCAGTGCGCGCCGATGCCCGAAAAGCGCCAAAGGGTTCACGCAACCTTGCAGAGATCATGGTCGAGTTCATCGAAAAGAACATCATCATGGAGACAATGGGTCGTGAAGGTCTTGTATGGACTCCATTTTTGCTAACGCTGTTCGTATTTATTTATCTGTGCAACGTTCCGGGAATCATTCCGATCATTCAAATGCCGGCCACCGCGAGAATGGCCATACCGGCGTTTCTTGCAATCATGGTGTGGGTTGTTTACAACGCCCAGGGCATTAAGCATCAAGGTTTTTTT
>JBDTPW010000074.1:0-5560 GCA_039932495.1 Ilumatobacteraceae bacterium | reverse complement strand
GATGTTTCCGATGAAGGCTGCTGCCTTCCGGCCCTGACCTGATTCTCGAGCATCCGTTGCACAGGACCCGACCGTCACCTCACTTGGTGGAGACGCGACTGGCATTGAAATGTTGTAATGCCCTGTCAATTCCCCACGATACCGCCCAAGGCGCGATCATTATGCTGCGGTAGCCTGCTTCGCAATCCTTGGAGGGGTGCGAGAGCGGCCGAATCGGCACGCTTGGAAAGCGTGTGAGGCGCAAGCCTCCGTGGGTTCGAATCCCACCCCCTCCGCCAAGTTTGGCAATTTTTGATGGCAATCTATGCTTCTGTAGTAGTTATGAACGCTGTTAATCCGATTCCTTCCGATTATGGAACCGTGACGCCATATCTAAACATCAGAGGTGCCGTTGCGGCGATTGAGTTTTATAAGAAAGCGTTTGGTGCAACCGAGTTGTATCGCCTGGCAATGACGGACGGAACTATTGCCCATGCCGAAATTCAAATAGGTAATTCAAAAATCATGCTCGCCGAAGAGTCCGAACAATGGGGCAACAAGAGTCCACAAACCCTCAAAGGCTCACCGGTCAGTCTTTGTATTTACGTTGAAGATGTTGATGCGGTATTTGCCAAGGCAATCGCGCTTGGGTCCAAGACGGTTGGAGATATGACTCCCAAGGATCAATTTTATGGCGACCGAACCGGGGGAATTACAGATCCTTTCGAACATAGATGGACAATCATGTCCCGCGTTGAAGATGTATCGGTCGAAGAAATGAAAAAGCGAACCGAAGAATTGTTCTCTGAGCCCAAAGGATCTTGAAAGCTGATCCAGATTCACTGCCGCGGCAAAACCGTGGTAGGCAAATTGACATCGTTGCCGCAGTTGGTCTTGGTGGAGCACTCGGAACACTTGCTCGCTATGCAATAGCGGTTGCCCTCCCGGTGGAACTTCGCCAAATTCCATGGTCGACACTCATCATCAACCTCTCCGGATCATTCCTGATTGGAATTGTGATGTTTCTCGTTTTGAGGAGTTCATCCAGTCGGTACATGCGTCCGTTTCTGGTGATCGGCGTGCTGGGCGGATTCACCACGTTTTCGACCTTTGCCGTCGAGTCCGTGCAATTGGTTCGCCAGCGACCGCTGATCGCCGTGATCTATCTCCTGGTCAGCGTTATCGGTGGGGCATTGAGTGTGCTCGCAGGGAGTGCAACGGTCGGCCGGTTCTTAGATCGCACAATCGATCGACCACCGGCGCGATCATGATCGCCATCATCGCAATTTGCGGGGCTATTGGTTCAATTGCTCGATATGAGCTCGATCAGTTCATCACGGATCGGACGCGCTCCGAAATGCCGATTGGCATACTCGTCATTAACGTCTCTGGCTCGTTGATATTAGGTGTGTTCGTCGGCCTGCAACTTCGGCACGGGCTGTCCAACAACATTGAACTGGCGGTAGGAACCGGTTTTTGCGGCGGGTTCACGACATTTTCCAGCCTGATGTACGGGGGCGTGCAACTTGCCCAGTCCGGCGCCAACCGAAAGGCGATAGGAATTCTGTCGCTGAACATGATTGTGGGTGGAATTGCCGCCGCAATTGGCTTGGCGGTTAGCGGTGCGCTGTGATCGCTACTTAAACTGAGGACCTACAGCCATGGAAATAGAACCGTTGACAATTGGCGCCGTAGTTGCTGATGACAGTGCCGCGATGCGGATGGCTTTGGACTTGGCCAAAGTGGCCGGGCATCTCGGTGAAGTTCCCGTCGGTGCGGTCGTCTTGCGTGACGGAGTGGTGATCGCCGCTCGACACAACGAACGGGAATCGGCACAAGATCCGACTGCCCATGCTGAAATTCTCGCCATGCGCGACGCGGCGAAAGCAATTGGTCAATGGAGACTGAACGATTGCAGCCTTGTGGTCACCCTCGAGCCATGCGTCATGTGTGCCGGCGCGTTGATCAACGCCCGGATCGGACGATTGGTGTACGGAGCGGCCGATCTCAAAGGCGGCGCCACGGCGAGTTTGTACAACGTGTGTGCAGACCCGCGCCTAAACCACGAGCCTGTCGTGGTTCACGGTGTCGGCGAACAAGAGTCACAGTCGCTATTGAAGGAATTCTTTGCGCTTAGACGGGTGCCCGAATGACCGACACGGTTGTCGACGCACACATATCCGATGCCGACACGGTTGTCAACATTGGATGGTCCAATGGGGTGACTTCAAGATTTCATGCCATCTGGCTACGCGATAACTCTTTCGACACATCCACTCGAAATCCCGGTAATGGTCAGCGACTGATCACCATTGGCGACATCGATCCAAGTACCAAAATACAACAGTTAGAGATACACGAAGACGGACTTGGCGTGGCCGTCAAGTTTACGCCTGACAATGTTCGGAGCGATTTTTCATCACTTTGGTTGCTCGACAATCGCTACGACAAATTGGTGAGTAAAGCAGATCACAAAGATGGATGGATCTCGTATCGTCACGAAACCTGGACGAGTTCGTCGATGCAGGATCGAATTCCACGTGCCTCATGGTTGGAACTGCAATCGTCTCGGCAAGTGCTTCGCCAGTGGCTGTTGGCGGTAGATCGTTTTGGTTTCGCCGTCGTTGACGGGGTTCCTCTCCATTCGGGCGCGATTTGCGAAGTGGCGAAGATATTCGGATTCGTCCGTGAAACAAACTACGGGAAATGGTTCGATGTGAATGCCGAGGTGACACCTCAGAATCTGGCCAACACGAATCTCGGACTGCAGGCACATACCGATAATCCGTATCGGGATCCGGTTCCGACACTGCAATTGCTTGGATGTCTGGAAAATTCGGTACTTGGCGGAGAATCTGCCGTCGTGGATGGATTTGCCGTCGCCAAATTTCTGCAAGAGAGCGACGGGAATGCGTTCGACGTTTTGAGTCATCATCCCGTTCGATTCCTCTACGAAGGGACCGACGACGTATCGCTGTCGGCGAAACGCCCGATATTCGAACTTGGGCCAGATGGAGAACTCCTCGCGGTTCGGTTCAACAATCGATCGGCCGCGCCATTCATCGACATTGAGTTCGACGGTATGGAAGAGTTTTATGAGGCATACCGCAAGTTTGCGATGTGTCTTGATGATCCAAGTTTTTCTGTGCGATTCAAACTTGAACAGGGCCAGGCTTTCATTGTCGACAACACTCGCGTGTTGCACGCGCGAACGGCGTTCGACGGATCCGGCAAGCGATGGTTGCAGGGGTGCTACGCAGACAAGGATGGATTGAGATCAACGCTGCAAGTGCTCGAACGGGAATTGATTAACGACCAAGTCATTTGAGATGCATAACGACATCGTCATTTCTCGATTGGCGGATATTTTCGCCCGACGTGGGTCTGATTCGTATCTTGGCGAGGAAGTGACAATGTCCGAGCACATGTTGCAGACGGCGACACTCGCCGAAGGCGAAAATTCAGGCGACGTACTTATTGCCGCCGCGTTGCTCCACGATGTTGGACACTATGCCGACGAATTCAGTGCATATAGTCCTTCCGACACGATCGATAAACGACATGACATCGTTGGTGCCGAATTCCTGGCGCCTTACTTTGATTCACGAATAGTCGCCGCGGTACGCCTGCATGTTGCGGCAAAACGGTATTTGTGTGCGCTTAGTCCGCAATACATGTCGCTGCTTTCGACTGCGTCACAGCATTCGCTTTCACTGCAAGGTGGACCGATGTCGAGGTTGGAAATTGTCGAGTTTGAAGAGAACGATGGATATCTCGACTCCGTTCGTGTTCGTCAATGGGATGACCTGGCAAAAGTGCCCGGAGTATTCACACCCACATTCGATCATTTTGTGCCCGTGTTGCGTCGAGGTCTGTGCACCAACAAGTGAGCAACACCGATAGCCTGCGGAACGGAAGGGTGCCAGAGCGGACGAATGGAACGGTCTCGAAAACCGTCGTGGGTTTAGGCCCACCGGGGGTTCAAATCCCCCTCCTTCCGCCAATAATGTGAACGTGATGTCGACGAAGCCGAACGCAATTCGTATACCTGTCGAACTACTACCCGCCGATGGTCGGTTTGGTTGCGGTCCTTCGAAAATACGCCCAGAGCAATTGAGTGCGTTGACGGCTCAATCCGCGACTCTGCTCGGCACATCTCATCGCCGGGAACCAGTTCGTCAATTGGTTGGGTCGATTCGGAGTGGTTTGAAGGAGTTGTTCAATTTGCCGGACGACTGGGAAATTGTTTTGGGAAACGGTGGGTCCACCGTGTTTTGGGATGTGGCAACTTTTGGTCTCATTCGATCGATGAGTCAGCATTTGGTATTCGGCGAATTTTCATCCAGGTTCGCTACCGCCACCAAATCGGCACCGCATCTGCTCGATCCACAAGTATTCGAAAGTTCCTTTGGCGATCACCCATTGGCGGTCACAAATCCAGATGTCGATGCATACTGCTTCACCCACAATGAAACATCGACCGGTGTGGCCATGGATTTGCGTAGACCAGCCGATTCGGGCGATGCGATTGTCGTCGCCGACGCGACGTCCGCGGCTGGCGGGTTGTTGTGGAGACCTAGCGAAGTGGATGTGTATTATTTCTCGCCACAAAAATGCTTTTCCTCCGACGGTGGATTGTGGGTGGCAGCGTGTTCGCCTCGGGCTATTGAGCGGATCGAAGAGTTGCGGCGATCCGCTCGGTGGTGTCCCGCCTCACTCGATTTAGGTGTTGCTTTGGACAACAGTCGTTCCAATCAGACCCTCAATACGCCAGCCATTGCCACACTGTTGCTATTGAATGAGCAAATAAATTGGATGCTCGATCACGGTGGATTGCCGTGGTGTGCGGAACGATCCAAGAAATCTTCGAACACCCTTTACTCGTGGGCGGAAAGCCGCACATTCGCCAAACCATTCGTGATCGATCACTCCAAGCGATCGTCGGTTGTTGCAACGATTGACATTAACGGTGTGGATGTCGCACTTATAAATGAAGTGTTGCGCAGCAATGGAATAGTTGACACCGAACCGTATGGAAAGCTCGGCAGAAATCAATTGCGAATTGCCACATTCCCGTCGATCGAGCCTGACGACGTCGAGCAACTTACCCGATGTCTTGATTACGTGATCGAGCAGGTCACATCGTGAGCAAGAAAGTTTTGGTGACGGAAGAAATTGCCGAGACCGGTCTTAACCGTTTGCGCCAAGCCGGGTTCAACGTCGATGTCCAAATAGGGATGTCGAGCAAACAGCTGCAATCGGCGCTTTCTGGAGTGCACGCCCTCATTGTGCGCTCAGCGACGCAAGTCGACTCTGCAGCACTTGACGCGGGCCGTGACTTGGTAGTTGTTGCACGAGCAGGTGTTGGCCTTGACAATATTGACGTCGAGGCGGCTACCGCTCGCGGAATAATGGTGGTCAACGCGCCGGAATCCAATGTGCTCTCGGCCGCCGAGCACACGATGGGTCTGATGTTGGCAATCGCCCGCAATGTTCCTCAGGCAAATGCCGCACTTAGATCTGGCAGATGGGAGAGATCCAAATGGGAAGGCACCGAACTGGCCGGCAAAACATTGGGGAT
>JBDTPW010000073.1:0-10020 GCA_039932495.1 Ilumatobacteraceae bacterium | reverse complement strand
CATCTTCGAGCACGTCCCACACCTGCGGACGACGACGCTCGACCATGCGCTTGGCGCTCTTGATGTTCTGAGCAAGTTGCTGATCGACCAATCGCTTCATGACAAACGGCTTGAACAATTCAAGTGCCATCAGTTTTGGCAATCCACACTGTTGCAATCGCAAAGTTGGTCCGGCCACGATCACAGATCGACCGGAATAGTCAACGCGCTTGCCGAGAAGGTTCTGACGGAATCGTCCTTGTTTTCCTTTCAACATGTCTGAAAGTGACTTGAGTGGTCGATTACCCGGACCGGTAACGGGGCGTCCACGACGACCGTTGTCGAATAGAGCGTCCGCTGCCTCTTGGAGCATTCGCTTTTCGTTGTTGACGATGATTTCTGGCGCCCCTAGGTCGAGCAGACGACGCAAACGATTGTTGCGGTTGATGACACGGCGATACAGGTCATTCAGGTCGGAAGTCGCGAATCGGCCACCGTCTAGTTGGACCATTGGTCGTAGATCCGGCGGGATGACCGGAATGACATCGAGGACCATTGCCTTTGGATTGTTCACCAAACGACCGCCGTCATCGCGTCGATTGAACGAGGCGATGATCTTCAGACGCTTGATCGCCTTTTGCTTGCGCTGAGTCGACAGAACCTTGCCTTTGAAGCCGTTCGTAATCGCGTCGCGGAGCAGCAACTCTTCTGCATCAAAATCGATTGTGTCGATAAGCGACTTGATCGCCTCTGCCCCGGTGCCACCGACGAAATAGTCGCTATAGCGATCTTTAACTTCACGCCACAGTTCCTCGTCGTCGACAATCATGCGCGAATGCAATTTGCCGAATGTTTCGAATGCGCGCTCGATCAGGTCGGCTTCCTTGGCGTAACGATCGGTAATGCCGGCAAGATCCTTGTCAATCTGCTTCTGGCGGGCGCGGATATCGGTATCTTTGGCGCCTTCTTTTTCCAGTTGCTTCAATTCGGTTTCGGCATCCTTTTGGCGTTGCTTGATTTCCTTTTCCCGGTTCTTCAAGGTCTGTTCGCGATCCTCGAGATATTCCTGCTCTAGTGTCGGCAGATCTTCGTGACGTTTGTCGGCATCCACACTGCTGACCAACCAAGCGGCGAAGTAAATGACTTTTTCCAGTTGCTTGGCCTTGATCTCGTCGCGTGGCTCTAGTCCACCCAACAAATAGGCAAGCCAGCTGCGGGTTCCGCGCAGATACCAAATATGCACGACGGGTGCGGCAAGTTCGATGTGACCCATCCGCTCGCGGCGCACCTTGGAGCGGGTGACCTCGACTCCACACTTTTCACAGATGATTCCCTTGAACCGTACACGCTTGTATTTGCCGCAGTAGCACTCCCAGTCGCGTGTTGGACCAAAAGTTTTTTCGCAGAACAGACCATCGCGTTCCGGGCGAAGTGTCCGATAGTTGATTGTTTCGGGCTTCTTCACCTCTCCGCGTGACCAATTACGAATATCGTCGGCCGTAGCCAAACCGATACGCAATTGTTCAAAGCTGTTGACGTCAAGCTTCTTCTTGATGTCTTCTGCTACTTCAGCCATGCTGTGACTTCTCCCTCATATTCGGCGTCTGTGTTTCAAATCGTTGTTGATAGATATTTGGGCCTAAAAAGCGCGCTCGCGGCGTCGCTCACGTTCACGATCGTCGGCATCCGAACCTCGCTCGGGTCGACTGATGTCGATTCCAAGTTCTTGAGTAGTGCGGAAGACGTCTTCGTCCAGGTCTGTCAATTCGATTTCCTTGCCCTCGTTGGAAATGACTTCCACGTCCAGGCATAGCGCCTGCATTTCCTTCATCAGCACCTTGAAACTCTCTGGAATGCCAGGCTCTGGAATGTTCTCACCCTTGACAATTGCTTCGTACACGCGAACGCGACCCAACACGTCGTCGCTCTTGATTGTCAACAGTTCCTGCAAGCAATACGCGGCGCCGTAGGCCTCGAGTGCCCACACTTCCATTTCACCGAAGCGCTGACCACCGAACTGAGCTTTACCACCCAATGGTTGCTGAGTGATCATGCTGTATGGGCCGGTTGACCGTGCGTGAATCTTGTCGTCGACCAAGTGCGACAACTTGAGGATGTACTTGTAGCCAACGGTGATCGGGTTGTCGTAGTACTCGCCAGTACGACCGTTGCGCAGACGAGTCTTGCCGTCGCGGCCAACTAGGCGCACTCCGTCAATACTCTCTGGATTGAGATTGTCAAGAATTGACTGAATCGTCGGATGAGCGCCCGACGCTTCGTCTTCGTCCCAACGTGCACCGTCGAAAACCGGTGTGGCAATAAACGTGGCCGGCTTCGTGTTGATCCGGGTTTTGGTTTCGGTTCCGCGAATTGGCGAATCTCCAACCATCTTGTTGTTCTTCACGTCATTCCAACCCCACCTCGCGCAATAGCCAAGGTGAGCCTCGAGGACCTGACCGATGTTCATTCGGCTCGGAACACCAAGCGGGTTCAAAATAATGTCAACGGGCGTACCGTCGTCGAGATACGGCATGTCTTCCAAAGGAAGAATCTTGGAGATCACGCCCTTGTTTCCGTGACGGCCCGCCAATTTGTCGCCGACGCTGATCTTGCGCTTCTGCGCAACATAGATACGGACAAGTTGATTGACACCCGGTGGCAATTCGTCACCTGCAACTCGGTCGCCCGGATCGCGGGAGAGAACCTTGACGTCGATGACCTTGCCGTTCTCGCCGTGCGGAACCTTGAGGCTCGTGTCACGGACCTCGCGGGCTTTCTCGCCGAAAATTGCGCGCAACAATCGCTCTTCTGGAGTGAGTTCCGTTTCGCCCTTTGGAGTCACCTTGCCGACCAACACGTCGCCAGGTCCAACTTCGGCGCCAACGCGAATGATCCCGCGATCGTCGAGGTCGGCCAAAATATCGTCCGACAGGTTTGGAATGTCTCGGGTAATTTCTTCGGGACCCAACTTGGTGTCGCGAGCGTCTACCTCGTACTCTTTGATGTGAATAGAGGTAAGCACATCCTCTTTGACAAGGCGCTCACTCAAAATGATTGCGTCTTCGAAGTTGTAACCCTCCCACGGCATGAACGCCACGAGCAGATTTTTGCCCAGCGCCAGTTCACCCATGTCGGTACTCGGCCCGTCGGCGAGCAGGTCACCCTTGGCCACAACTTGGCCTTCCTTGACCCGAACGATGTGGTTGATGCATGTGTCTTGGTTGGAGCGACGGAACTTGAACAACTTGTGCTCGCCCTCGCTCTTTTTCAAATTGTCGTAGGCAACGGTGATCGTGTCGCCGGTAACCGCAGTCACCGTTCCGCTGTCTTTGGCCATGACCAGATCGGCTCCGTCGCGGGCGGCGCGCACTTCGATACCCGTGCCGATGTAAGGAGCTTCCGCACGTAGAAGTGGAACTGCCTGGCGTTGCATGTTGGCACCCATCAGGGCGCGGTTTGCATCGTCGTGTTCGAGGAAGGGAATGAGTGCGGTGGCAACCGAGACGATTTGCTTTGGCGAGACGTCGATGAAGTCGACCTCGTCGGGGCTTACGTATCCGATGTCGGTTGTTGAACCAAAGAAACTTTCCGCTTCCAACATCTTCTTCAGGTCATCGAGGCTGGCCGCTTGCGGCGATCGGCGCACGAGCACCTTTGCTTGCTTGAACGAACCGTCCGCATTCAGCGGCGTGTTGGCCTGAGCGACTACGTAATTCTCTTCCTCGTCGGCGGGCATGTACACGATTTCGTCTGTAACCCATCCGTTTTTGACGCGACGGTATGGACTCTCGATGAAACCAAACGGATTGACCCGAGCGAACGTCGACAACGCGCCGATTAGACCAATGTTTGGACCTTCCGGAGTTTCGATCGGACACATCCGGCCGTAGTGAGAAAAGTGCACGTCACGAACTTCGAAACCCGCTCGCTCTCGGCTAAGACCGCCAGGTCCAAGTGCCGAAAGTCGACGCCGGTGTGTGAGACCAGACAGCGGGTTGACCTGGTCCATGAATTGTGACAATTGCGAAGTTCCAAAGAACTCCTTGATTGCCGCGACAACCGGTCGAACGTTGATCAGCGTCTGGGGCGAAATCGCTTCAACGTCTTGGGTTGTCATGCGTTCGCGGACCACTCGCTCCATGCGCGAGAGACCGATGCGCACCTGGTTCTGAATCAGTTCACCAACTGATCGAATACGACGGTTGGCAAAATGGTCCTGATCGTCGAGGCGATAACCGGGTTCCTGTTTAACAAGATGCAAAAGATACGTGATCGTCGCCAACACTTCGCAACGACTAAGCACTTCTTGTCCTTCAGCCGGAACATCAAGTTGGCCAAACTCCGGACCCTTTTTCAAACTGAATAGTTCTGCAAGTTTTTCTACTTCTGGCCCAAGTTTGCGATTCAATTTGTAGCGACCGACGCGTGACAAGTCGTATCGACGATTCTCGAAGAACGCCGATTCAAAATATGCTCGTGCGGATTCTGCGGTTGGTGGTTCGCCCGGACGTGCGCGCTTGTAAATCTCGATCAACGCCTCCTCGCGCGTTGGAGCAACCGAACGCTCTTTTTCCCACTGACCTTCCAGGAAACTGAAATAGGAAACGAAACGGTCGATGAAACCAGGTGCGTTTTCTTCGTCGTAGCCGAGCGCACGCAAAATTGTGAACACGCCGAGACGACGCTTGCGCGCCACGCGTGTTCCGCAGGTGACGTCCTTACCTGGCTTTTGCTCAACGTCGAATTCCAACCACTCACCGCGATACGGATGTATGGTGCCCTTGACAAGTTGATACTTTGACAAGTTGCGCAAGCGATAGCGCTCACCTGGTTCAAAGATGACGCCCGGGCTGCGAACCAATTGTGAAACCACAACGCGCTCGGTGCCGTTGATGATGAACGTTCCCTTTTCGGTCATCTTGGGGAAGTCACCCATGAACACTGTTTGCTCTTTAATTTCACCAGTCGGCTTGTTGAGGAAGCGGGCGCGCACAAAAACTGGGGCCGCGTACGTCATGTCGCGTTCGCGACATTCTGCAACGGTGAATTTTGGCTTCGGACAGAGGTCTTCGTCGTCTGGATCGAATTCAAGCTCTAGCTGAAGGTCGTCGCTAAAACCTTTGATTGGTGAGATGTCGTCGAATGCTTCGCGAAGTCCGTCTTTCAGAAACCATTCGAAACTTGAACGCTGTACTGCAATGAGATCTGGAAGTTCGAGGATTTCTGGAAGGGTCGCGAACGAATACCGTTCGCGTGCTGACGCACGTGAGGCCACAGATTTACTCCTGATCGAGAAGCGGTGAATACGTATCGACGCGCCGAATGAACGACCTCAACGAGGGGCTCAGGGGGCAACGCACGGCAACGGACTATCATACCGCCGATTTGGCGAAAATGACAGGCCGTAACTGATGGTTATTGAAGTTCGACTGATGCCCCTGCGGCTTCGAGTTTGGCCTTCGCTTTTTCTGCGTCGTCCTTGCTCACTTTTTCCAAAACAGGCTTTGGAGCCCCATCGACGAGGTCTTTTGCTTCCTTCAGACCAAGGCTTGTGAGTTCTCGCACGGCCTTAATGACCTGAATTTTCTGGGCGCCGCCGTCCTTGAGCAGGACTGTGAATTCGTCCTTTTCGGCGACGGCTTCTGCTGGTGCACCGGCTCCGCCGGCTGCGGCTACGGCGACTGGGGCCGCGGCGGTCACGCCGAACTTGACTTCGAATGCATCGAGCAAGTCTTTGAGCTCGAGAACCGTTAGTTCGGAAATCCCGTCGAGGATTTGGTCTTTGGTCAGTGCCATGATTTTCTCCTATTTGTCTTATGGATCTTGGATTGATGTGACTTTTGCCTATGCAGCTTCTTTGGATTCCACTAGCGACTTGAGGCCGTATGCAACCTTGCGCATTGGTGCCTGGAGCAAATTGGCTGTCTTGTTCAGCGGAGCCTGCAACATGCCGGCCAGTTGCGCCAACAGAACTTCGCGCGAAGGCAAGTCGGCAATGACTTTGAGATCTGCGGCCGAGACCGCTTTGCCACCAATGACTCCACCCTTGAGGATGAGCAGCTGATCGACCTTTGCATGATCGCGAAGTGTCTTGGCCACAATCGAAGCGTCGCCCTTAACGAAGGTAATTGCGGTTGGTCCGCTGAGCAGATCGACGAGGCCATCCATGCCGGAATCCTTGGCACCGAAGCGAGCCAGAGTGTTCTTGTACACCTTGTATTCGGCACCGTGCACGCGCAATGCGCGACGGAGTTTGGCCAACGAGCTAACGGTCATGCCACGGAATTCGGTGATCAGTGCGGCGTCGGAGGCAGCGAGTTTCTTGCTCACCTCGGTGACGACTGCTGCCTTCTCGGCACTTGGTTTTGTTGGCATGACGACCCTTTGATACTTCTGGCTGGTTTTGGGCGCTCGTTTCAAGACAACGAACGCCTCGGGTGTGAGCGACAATGTCGCTTCCGAAGTATCCGCCTCGTCTGGGTGAACCGAAGTTCGTATTAATCACTCAGAATTGCAAGTGAACCAGATGTCTGTGGCGAGCAACCAACACCGTGATGATGGTTGATATATAAACGTATGACTGGCAAAAGGCTAGCGGTCTGATTGACCGGTTAACACCTTGAATTTGTGCTTAGTAGTCGCTCGTATCGATCTTGACGCTGGGACCCATAGTTGAGGAGATGCTTATTTTGCGCAGGTAGCGACCCTTGGCCGACGATGGCCTGGCTCGCTGCAGTTCGTCAATTACCGCGGTGAAATTGGCTTCCAACGCCGATTGGGCGAAACTCGCCTTGCCAATTGGTACCTGTACGTTGCCGTAACGGTCGGTGCGATATTCAACTTTTCCACCCTTAAATTCGGTGACGGCGCGACCGACGTCCTGGGTTACCGTTCCTGTTTTTGGGTTCGGCATCAGACCGCGAGGCCCGAGCGCGCGACCCAACTTGCCAACCATTGGCATCAGGTCTGGGGTTGAAATGGCTATATCAAAATCTATCTTGCCCTTTTCGATGTCGGCGGCCAAATCATCAGTTCCAACTATGTCGGCTCCTGCGTCTCGGGCTGCCTGAGCAGCTGCGCCGGCGGCAAACACCGCAACTCGAACTGTTTTTCCTGTTCCCGAAGGAAGGGCAACGGTTCCCCGAACTGTCTGGTCTGGTTTGCGTGGATCGAGTCCGAGTCGAACGGCAAGCTCGATTGTTTCGTCGAATTTGGCTGTGGCCATTGCCTTGGCCTTGCTCAACGCTTCGGACGGCGTGAATTGGGCCTCCGGGTTGTATGACTCAATCGCTGCGCGATATTTCTTTCCTAGTGGCATAAAGCCTCCCTCGTTGTTTGGCCGATCGAGCGAGGTGATCTCGACACGGCAGTTTTGTGACTGTTGACGATATCGCTTAGACGACGGTTAAACCCATTGAGCGAGCGGTTCCGCGTACTTGTAGTTTGGCTGCTTCCAAATCGTTGGCATTGAGGTCTGGCATTTTGATTTTCGCCACTTCCTCGATGTCTTTTTCCGTGACACTACCGGCGATCTCCTTGCCGGGGTTCTTTGAAGCCTTTTCCAAACCGGCCTTCTGGCGTAGCAAGACTGGCGTTGGCGGAGTCTTGAGAATGAAACTGAAGGAGCGGTCTTCGAAGATCGTGATCTCGACCGGAATGATCGTTCCCGTTTGAGCCTCGGTGGCGGCGTTGTACTGCTTGACGAAATCCATGATTTGAATTCCGTGTGGTCCTAACGCAGTACCTACCGGAGGCGCAGGTGTTGCCTTGCCGGCAGGAATCTGAATTTTGACGAGCGCTTTAATATCTTTTTTGGCCATGACAGTGATTCTCTTTCTTCGACGAACTTGGTGATTACAACTTGGCGACTTGACTGAAATCCATCTCCACCAAAGTCTCGCGACCAAAGATGTTGACTAGAACCTTGAGTTTCATGTGGTCTGCATTGATTTCGGCGACCTGGCCAGAGAAATCGGCGAACGGACCTTCCTTAACACGAACACCCTCGCCCACCTCGTATTCGAGTTTCGGTGCCTTGCGCTTAGGTGCGTCTTGACCGTCGCCCTTGGCCGAAAGAAACGTTTCGACTTCGCGGCGCGACAACGGTGTCGGCTTTTGACCCTTTTGACTCTGCCCCACGAACCCTGTGACACCCGGTGTATTACGAATGCAATACCACGTGTCGTCATCCATGTCGGTGCGAACAAGCAGGTATCCGGGGAACACCTTTTTCTGCACGGTTTGCTTGCGCCCGCCCTTGAATTCGACGACGTCCTCCATCGGGATAACGATCTCGTAAATTTTGGACTCCATGTGCATCGAAGCGATGCGCGCATTCATGTTCAGTTTGACTTTTTGCTCATAACCAGACTGTGAGTGAACTACGTACCATTGCCCTGGTCGCAACCACGGACGATCGATCTCTTCTTCTTCAAATTCCTCACCCTCGGTGAGATCAAATGTGGCATCGGGCGCGACAGTGTCAGTCACGTCCGTTACATCATCGGTGAGGGTTGCATCGTCGGTCATTATTACGCCATTCAGTCTTTATAAAGCCAGCCTGAAAGTATGCCAAATGCGGCATCCAATCCCCCCACAAATGCCGTAATCACGACGACAGTTATGAGCACGATGATCGCGTAACGGCGCACTTCCGGCCACTTTGGCCAGGCCACCTTGCGCATTTCCTCGCGCACCTCACGTATGTACTGGAAGGGTCCGGTGCGCTCTTTTACCTGCCGGGTCGACACGGCGGGGCGCGCCTGACGAACAGGTGCGCCTTGATCGTTGAGCGCACCCATCTTCTTCATGCTGCGCTTTTGCTGACGATTGAGATCCATTGACATAAGGAGATACTTAGCCTATCGGGACGTAAATGAGTGACTACAAGGAGAATAAAAGCGAATGCGTCGTGCTTGCAGGGCAGGAGGGATTTGAACCCCCGACCATCGGTTTTGGAGACCGGCGCTCTACCAACTGAGCTACTGCCCTCTGCAACACGTGCAAAATCAGGCTATCAGTGAGTTGGACCCTGCTCGCAAAGCCATTGCATGATCATATGTCCGATGATCAGTTGTAAATCCTCTGCAATTTGCATGTCGTCAATCGCAAAATGAATTGGGTGCTGAGCAATTTGTTTGCACTTGCCACCGGAATATCCGAGCACCGCAAACGTTTTCATTCCCAGTTTGTTACCCATCTCCAGCGCCTTGACAACATTGGCGGAGTTGCCGCTTCCGGAAAATACAACCAGCACGTCGCCGGCGTCGGCCTTCACACGTAACTGCTCAGAGAAAATATTCTCGTATCCGATGTCGTTGGCCAAACAAGTGAGCACCGACGCATTTGCGCTCAGCGACTCAACCCGCAGTCCGATTCCGGTTTTAACGCCGGCTCCATAAGTGAAATCGTTTGCCAGATGGTTGGCGTTCCCCGCCGAGCCGCCGTTGCCACACATATATATAGTCTTTTTTGTTGCCCAGGTGGCACGGAATGCCTCCGCCAGACGTGGGACATCGTCGATCGCTGGGAGCGACAGCGCCTTGATGAGGCGTTGTGTGTAGTCGCTGATCAATTGATTCATCGGCTAATTCCCACCTATTCCTTCGTACGTCCGGTGACTTCAACAAACGATCCCTGGTCAACAATACGTGAATCTTCCAATCGATACAGGCGATCACAATATTCCACTGTGCTTAGTCGGTGGGCAACAATGATTACCGTTTTTTCACCCTGCAAAGCCTGAACGGCCTGCATCACCCCGTGTTCGGTCTCGGCATCAAGCGAACTTGTCGCCTCATCCAATACCAGAACCGATGGATTGTGGTACAAAGCACGGGCGATTCCTATCCTCTGTCGCTGACCTCCCGAAAGACGAACACCACGTTCGCCGACCACCGTTTCAAGTCCCGCCGGGAGTGTGGCGACGAAATCTTCAAGTTGGGCCGATCTGATCGCCGCTCGCACCGCCTCGTCGTCAATATCACCTTTCGGTAATCCAAAGGCGACATTTCTCCGCAGGGAGTCATCGGTGAGATAAAT
>JBDTPW010000072.1:0-31317 GCA_039932495.1 Ilumatobacteraceae bacterium | reverse complement strand
ATAACCGGTCAGCGGGATGACACATCGATGGCGTTTGAGCAGGCCACGAAATGACGCTTTCTCGGCAATCGTCTCTGACCGGGCGTTGATCAAACTTGCTGCCCTCGTGCGATCCTTTGCCCACACGGGCACGAGTCCCCACGAAAAATTCTCCACCAATCTTTCGTCATCTCGATTGACGACCCCGTAAATCGTGGCGGTTGGGGCGACGTTGTAGTTGGGCGGAACATCAACCGCCCGAACAAGTGCGTCAAATGCCTCGGAAAGTTCCGCCGCACTTGACGTCGAGACGAACCGGCCACACATAAATCCGCAAAACCTTAGTGAAAGATTCCGTCGGGCACAGAGAACAGCCACACGAGAAACGGAGTAACAACCAATCCAGGGAGAAGCGAACCAAGTCTGATCTTCTTGATTTCCAGCAAATTGATTCCAATTGCCATGACCGCAATTCCACCGGCCGCAAACATCTCGATTCGCATCCGATCTGTCAGAATCGAGTCGATTCCAGCGCCGAAGAGCGTCAGCGTTCCCTGCACGACGAACACGCTTACGGCCGCAAAAATAGCCCCAATTCCATACACCGCCGTAAAAATCACCGTCATGAAACCATCGAGTGTTCCTTTAATGATGTACAGCTGCGGCGTCCGTCCACTCGCGTCTTCGATTGCGCCGAGGATCGTAAGTGGCCCAACACAAAACAGCAATGTGGCCGTAACGAAACCTTCCACAAATTTGTGCTCGATGTCCGAACGGGCAAATCGATTGCGAAGAAATCGGCCAACCGACTCCAAGCGTCCCTCCACATTGAGAAGTTCGCCGATGATCGAGCCAATCACCATCCCCACAAGCGGAAACACAATGTTGTGCGTGTCCAACGCATTGGCCAAGCCAATTGCCAATGTGACGAGGCCAATCACCTGAACGACGGTGGTCCTCAACTGTTGACTTATGCGGTTGCCGATCAGGAGTCCGACACCGCCACCGGCCAACACGGTTGCCGTATTGATGAGTGTTCCAAGGCCGCGCACGACGACTGACGCTATCTGATAGCCCCGATGAGCTAAAGGTGATCAATCACGTCGAGGGAGTACTTTTGCCACAGTGTTTCTTCTCCTTGCCATCGGCGCCGCGGCGGCGTATGGAATAGCTGACTACGCCGGTGGTCGAGCCACACGAAATGAATGCGCCGAATCGGTGACCTTTATCGGCCAGTCGACCGCGCTCGTGTTGCTCCTGTTAATCCTCCCTTTTACTGGCGCTCCACTTCCGTCGGTCCACGATTGGGTGTGGAGTGGTATGGGCGGTTTTGCTGGCGCGATCGGATTACTTGCCTTCTACACGGCAATGTCGCGCGGGGCAATGACGGTAATTGCACCGATATCCGCAGTTGTCGGTTTAAGTATTCCGGTCATTATCGGCCTCGCTCAGGGTGAACGCCCGGCCGTTATCGCTTACCCGGGAATTCTGATTGCAATCGTCGCCGTCGCCCTGGTAGGTGATGTGCTCGACCGCCACAATTTGCCAACATCGTGGGGCGCGATCGGTCTTGCATGTCTTGCTGGCGTCGGTTTTGGACTCATTTTTGTGTGCTTGGCCCAAACTGATTCGGTTAGTGGACTGTGGCCACTTGTTGGTCAACGATTGGTCAGTGTGCCCACAGTTGCGGCGACTGCGCTTGTGCTCAAACACCGGATTCGATTGCGTACCAGCGTTCTCAAGTTGGCTCTAATTTCGGGAATTCTCGACACGTCCGCCAACGCGCTATATCTGATTTCCGTTCGCCACGGATTGCTTTCCCTCGTTGCAGTGATCACCGCGCTCTACCCGGTGTCCACTGTCGTCCTCGCCCTTCGACTTGATCACGAGCGACTACATCGATCCCAAGCCGCAGGACTTGTTCTCGCGGCCGTCGCGCTGACAATGGTCGGTTACGCCTCTGCCCAATGACTGAGGAATACGAATTAGTTAACGGGGGTTAGTGGAACACCGCCACTAGCAATTGCCACCGCGTTGTGAGCCGCCAATGACGCCATCGCCGAGCGAGTTTCTTCCGTTGCGGAACCCAAGTGCGGGAGCAAGACGACATCATCACGGTTCAGTAGTCCGCTGTGCACAACTGGCTCATGCTCGTACACGTCCAAACCAGCGCCCGCAATCTCACCCTTTTCGAGCGCCAAAACTAGTCCGGCCTCATCAACAATCGGACCGCGAGCAGTGTTGATGAGAAATGCGGATTTCTTCATCAGGGCAAACTCCGCCTCCGCAAGTAGATGAAAGGTGGACTCATTGGACGGGCAATGAATCGAAACCACATCGCTCGAAGTCAATAGATCTTTCATCGACATATTGGTCGCCGCTAATTCTCGTTCCAATTCCGCACTGACTGGACGTCTATTGGTGTACGCAATCGACATTCCACACGCGCTCGCACGGCGCGCGGTTGCCGCCCCGATTGCTCCCATTCCAATGATTCCCAATTGCTTACCCTGAATAGCCGAGCCCAACATGTAGTTCATTCCCCACTGCCAGGGAGTTTGAGATCGAATAACACGCTCGCCTTCCGCCAACCGACGAGTGACCATCAAGATGAGAGCCAAGGCAATATCGGCTGTTGATTCGGTGAGTACTCCCGGCGTATTGGTCACCGTGATCCCCCGATGAGTACAACCCGGAACATCGATGTTGTTGTAGCCGACGGCAACGTTACATACGGCCCTGAGCTGTGGACCGGCCGCGACCAACACCCCCGCGTCAATCTTTTCCGTCAACAACGTGACGAGAACCTCTGCACCGACCACTACTTGCATCAGCTCGTCGCGAGAAATTGCCTCATCGTTTGTCCAGGCAGTGACGGTGATTCCCGCGTTCGCTAAAACATCAAGACCTGACTGTGGAATTTTTCCGGTAACAACGACCTTCGCTGTCATGAATCTAGGATCCACTCGCCCAATCGCGAAAGGCCGCGCTCGATTTCCGAGCCATTAATACCGCTATAGGCCAGACGAATGTAATTGCCGGTCTCTCCTTTAAGGGGTCTGCCAAAGTGGCGGCGAGTACAAAATGAAACTCCCGTGTTATGTAACGCGGCGAGGGCAAATTCCGCGACATCGGTGTGACCGGTGCGGGTCATTGCTTCGGACACCTCGGGGAATATGTAGAACGCACTGTTCGGCGTATGCACGCGCATTCCGGGGATTGATTTGATCTGGCTAATTGCTGTGTCGCGCCGAGATTTCAACGTCGACAAAATATTTTGAGCACCGGTCTGGTCGCCGGTGATGGCCTCGACTCCGGCCCACTGCACAAATTGCGTCGTGCAACTTTCCTCATTCGTGTTCAGGCAGGCAATCCGCTCGATAATTTGTGGCGGACCGATGGCGGCCCCAAGTCGCCAACCGGTCATCGCATACTTCTTGGAAAACGTGTACAGGATCACTGTTCGTTCCTGCATGCCTTCTATGGAAACGATGCTCTTGCTCTCTCCCGCATATCGAATATCGAAGTACGCCTCATCGGCCAGCACCCACAGATTGTGCTTGATCGCAAGTTCGGCAAGCGCAGATCGCTCGTCATCCGACATCTCGGCGGCCAAGGGATTCTGTTGGTCATTGAGAATGAGCGCACGGGTTCGAGGCGTTATTTGTGATTCTAGATAGTCGAGATCGATCTCAAATCCATGTCCAGCGTCGAGGTATCGATACGGAACGGCAACGCCATCGTTGAACTCAATCTGACTTTCATAAATCGGGAAGCCAGGGTTTGGGTACAACACCTCGTCTCCGGCATTCATCACGCTGCGCAGGAATTTGCCGATCACCGGCTTCCCCCCTGGCTGAATTGCTACGTGATCCGCGCCGATGGAAACATTTCGTTGCGCACCAAGCGCTGTGGCAAGCGCTTCGCGTAACGGCGCGATTCCGGCGTTGGGGCAATAACCGGTTCGTCCCTCTGCGACCGCGCGTTGCATCGCCGACGACACGTTTGAGGGTGTCGGTAAATTCAAGTCGCCGAGGTGAAACGGGAACACTTCGTTTCCACGCGAAGACCAATCGGCGGCTGTTGCCGCCACGGCGAATGCGGTTTCGGTGCCTAGACGCCCGAGTCGATCCGCCAATTCCATCGATGCTCCTCTTGTCTGATTGGCTCACATCCTAGGCAGACACAAGGTCGAGATATATCAGCAAAATATGGGGAGTCGACAGTTTCTGTCTATGGTTTGTGGGCTCTCCCGATGATGTGTGGAGCGACCAATTTCGCCGCCAAACATGGTTGAAAGTGAAACTGCTCACATTCATCGATCACAAATCCGGCTCCTCGAATTGCGTCCAACGTGTTGCGAGTCAATCTGCAACCGCCAGCAAGGCGACTCCAAATTGGCTCCACGAGTCTCTGCAACCGCGCCAAGCGGGGTTCGGTTGCCAGAACATGTTCATAGAAACGCAGTTCGCCACCTGGACGTAGCACGCGTCGAATCTCCTCCAAGGACGCCTGCTGATTGCCAACCGAACACAACACAAGCGAAACGACCGCTGCATCGACGGATGTGTACTCGAGAGGCAGATGCTCCGCGTCGCCTTCAACGACCGAAATCCGTACTGGCGAATGACGCGCTGCCAACTTGGCGCGGTCTCGTAAATGTGGTTCCGGCTCAACCGCGATCACTTCACTCACCGTGTCGGGATAATAGGAAAAGTTAAGACCGTCTCCGGCACCTACTTCAATAACACTTCCAACAAGTCCGGCGAGTAATCGATGGCGATGATCGGCCTCCCCTGCTGACTCCATAGATTTCGACACTCGCGAATACACACGCGCAAAAATGGGATGGTGCACGCGTGTGGCCATGGTCGGGCTGGGGAGACTTGAACTCCCGACCTCTTGTCCCCCAGACAAGCACGCTAACCAAGCTGCGCTACAGCCCGTTGTGTAAACGGTATCCGAATCCTAACTGAACAGCTGGACGACTCGCCAAGACAGATAGATTACGAGCGCGGCGACCAGAAGTTTGAAGTGCCAAGGAACCTTGACTTCGTCAGCGAGTTTTCGAATGTCGAGATTCTTCGCGGTGACTGTTCCATGAATTGAAGGCACCTGTACAACGCGTCCGCATTGAGGGCACGTTCCATCGAGATTCATTGCGCTCGGGGCCAAGTATTTTGCGCAGGCTTCACACCATGGCATTGCGAGCAACCCCGCTAATCAGCGCGTTTTCGAACACGGATCTTGATAGGTGTGGATCCAAAATCAAACTTCTCGCGAATGCAGCGCTCGAGGTAGCGCAGATACGGCTGCGGCAGTTCTCGATTGACGAAAAACGTGAATGTCGGTGGGTCGACTGCACCCTGCAATGCATAAAGCACGCGCGCACCCGATCCGGCCGGTTGCTTCTGCTGGGCTTCGGCGATAACTCGGTTGACGTCGGTCGTCGGCACGCGTTTGTGATACTGCACGATGGTCTCGTGCAAGATTGGACGAAGCTTGTGCACTCCCTTGCCCGTAAGTGCCGAAACCTTAAGAACCGGTGCGTCGCCGATGAAATACAACTTGCGCGACATCTCCGACTCAATGTTTTCCCGTGCATCGGCGTCTAGGAGTTCCCACTTATTCAGAACCACAACGACTGGACATCCCGCGGCGTCAATTCGCTCGGCTAGCCGCTGGTCCTGGCTGGTCACTCCCTCACTCGCGTCGACGACGAGCAACGCAATATCCGACTCGTCGACGGCGCGTAGGGCCCGTACGAATGAGTAATACTCTGCCGAATCGTCGACCTTGCTCTTGCGGCGCATGCCCGCGGTGTCTACAAAGACCACAGGTCCGTCATCGGTTTCCACCATCGTGTCGATGGCGTCCCGGGTTGTGCCGGGCATGTCATGTGTGATCGATCGATCCTCACCGACCAAGCGATTGAAGAGCGTGCTCTTACCAACATTTGGTCGACCGACGATTGAAATGCGCGGGACTTTTGGTAAGTCTCCAGCTTTGTTGTCGCCTGATGCCCCACCTACTTCGTCGGCGCTACCTGGAATCCTCTTCAGGATTTCATCGAGCAGATCTCCTGATTTGCGCCCGTGTAGTGCGGAGACGGGATACGGCTCACCTAGGCCAAGAGAGAGAAACTCCCATCGATCGGCCTCCCGTTTATCGGAGTCCACCTTGTTCGATACGACCATGACTGAGCGGCCACTCTTGCGCAGCCAAGAGGCCAACGCGGCATCGTCTTCGGTCACTCCAATGATCGAATCAACGGCGAACAGCACGAGATCGGCTTCGGTAACTGCGGCTTCCACCTGTCGACTTACCTTGTCGTCGAGGTCACTGCCCTTTGGCATCCATCCACCCGTATCGACAACTCTGAAGTGTCGACCAAGCCACTCTGCTTCGCGCTCGAATCGATCGCGAGTGATGCCCGGTTGATCCTCCACAATCGCAACTTGTTGACCCATGAAGCGGTTGAAAAGGGTGCTCTTGCCAACATTTGGTCTTCCGACGATGACAACTGTGGGAAGTGAAGTCGTCACATAGATATTCTACCGCTGACACCCACCAGTAAACTGAGAGCAACATGGAAGTTGAAAAGGTATTGCTCGCGGCACCACGAGGATTTTGCGCCGGTGTCGAAATGGCGATCAATGCCCTGGCATGGATGGTGCGAACGTTTGATACGCCCGTCTACTGCTACCACGAGATTGTTCACAACAGAATCGTTGTCGATCAATTCAAAAATCTTGGCGTGATTTTCGTCGACGACATTGCTCAGGTCCCAATTGGCAGCCCAATCATGCTGTCGGCGCATGGCTCGGCTCCCGAAGTGGTCGCGCTGGCCCGTCAGCGCGGTGGCTACGTCGTCGACTCAGTGTGTCCGCTTGTGACAAAGGTCCATCACGAAGTCAAAGTACGCGCGGGGAAAGGGTTTCGGATTGTCTATGTCGGTCACGAGGGCCACGAGGAAGCCGTCGGCACGATGGCGGTTGCACCGGGTGCAATAAGCCGGGTGGAGACTCTCGACGATGTCGATGCTCTTCCATCTTTTGATGAGCCGGTGGCCCTGCTTGCACAAACCACGCTCTCGCATCGCGATTGGTCTGCCGTAGCCGATGCTGTTCGCCTGAAGTATCCAAGCGTGTGGTCACCCGGCAAAAGCGATCTCTGTTTTGCCACGACCAATCGCCAGACAGCTCTAATGAAGATCGCTCCGATGTGCGACGCGATCGTGGTCATTGGCTCGGCCAATTCCTCGAATACGAAGGCCTTGGAGAAACTAGCCAGTAGTTACGGCTGCGAGTCGGTGTATCGGGTCAATAGCGCGGACGAACTTCCCGACACGCTGAGTGGAATCGTTGGAATCACAGCTGGCGCTTCTGCCCCTGAACAACTCGTGTCGGAGGTGATTGACAAACTTGCGCCCAGACTCGGCGTGGAGGAGATACGGATCACTTCGGAAGACGAGTATTTTCCTGCCCCGCGCAATATCCGTGAATTGCAAGGAGCAATCGAATTGGCGGCCACCGTCACGCTCGGTGGCACCATTGCCCATGGATCTCGAATTGAGGAGCGAAACTGGAAGGCAAGCGCGGTGTTGGAAAGCCTCGCTCAATAATTAACTAACTTCGCGGAATTGTGCTCCACGGAATATCTCGATCAACCCGAACGTCTCCCGGTAAACCCAACATGCGTTCGCCAAGAATGTTGCGCATGACTTCGCTAGTTCCACCTTCGATGCTGTTTGCCCGTGCGCGGAGAAATGCCTTCGGCACCGATTCGAAACTCATCGCCGTATCTGGCCGGACCATTTCATAACTCCCGTACAACATGCCATCTGCTCCCAGCAGGTTGACGCAAAATTCATACGTCTCCTTGTTCAGGTCAGCACTCGCCATTTTTCCAATCGCGCCTTCCGGACCTGGAACTCCAACCTTTCGCATTTGCCCAGCGCGGATATTCGTTAACCGAAGTATCTCTGCACGAATCCACAACGACACGAGACGGTCCCGCGTCGAAGCATCCTGAAGTTCCTTTGGAATTTTCTTCCAAATCTTTATCGCTTCGCGAATTGGTCCTGAACCTCGTTGCGGAATCGCGCCGCCAATGGCAACCCGTTCGTTCATCAACGTGGTCAGACTCACTCGCCATCCGTCGCCGGGGCCACCGAGAGTCTCCGACATCGGCACACGAACATCGGTGAAGAAAACTTCGTTGAACTCTGCTTCGCCAGTAAGTTGGCGAAGTGGTCGAACCTCGACTCCCGGCGCGTGCATATCAACGACAACAGCGGTGAGTCCCGCGTGCTTAACCGCCTCTGGATCGGTTCGCACTACGAGCAGTCCCCACCGCGACAGATGAGCCAGTGTCGTCCAAACTTTTTGCCCGTTGATGATCCATTCGTCACCGTCGCGCACTCCCTTGGCGGCCAATCCGGCAAAGTCCGAACCTGAGCCCGGCTCGGAAAATAATTGGCACCAGATGTCTTCGCCGGTGAACAAGGGGCGAAGGTATTTCTGTCTTTGTGCGTCGGTGCCCCACTCCACGACCGTCGGTCCGCACATTCCATAACCGATCGGATTTCGGGCATACGCGTTTGGTCCGCCGGCAGCGGTGACCCTCTCGTTGACAATCTTTTGGTGTTTCGGCGACATGCCTAGTCCTCCAAGGCCAACCGGAAAGTGCACCCAGGCCAGCCCAAGGTCGAACTGCTGTCCAAGAAACTTTGCTGACGGTGTTGATTGCGGCGGAAAGTTACGTAGTAACTGATCAACCAGATCGGTTACCTGCTGTTCCTGGCTTGTTGAGACGTCGACGACCGCAGTCATATCTAGAGATTAGTTGGACGAGCGGACCAGGCGCGCAAACTGTCTCTTTTCCTCGGCCGTCAACTCTGGAATAACTGTGCGCAGGCGCATGACCCATCGAATGTTTGCCACATCGTTACGTCGCAAATAAATGGCCTTCAGATTGTTCAGAATTCGAACAACTACTTGTCGTGACGACGTTGGCATCAGGAATTCGTCGCACCAATTGTCCAGACTGGTCAGCCTTTTGTATAGGTTTTGACACTCGGTGGCGGTTAGAGGTTGTGGGCCGTGAAACGGATCAAAGTAAGTGATCGAGTCGTCGTGGCCCGGCACAGTCGCGCATAGAAAATGGCCGGGCATTCCAATTCCGGCAATCGGTACTCCAACCCTTGAACCGATTTCCATTGCCAATACTCCCAAGGTGATCGGGATCCCCAGTCGTCGATCGAAAACTTGGTCGATAAGCGAATTGGCCGGATCGTCGTACTCCACCGTATTGCCGGTGAATTTTCCCGATCCGAAAAGTGAATTCATAAGTTGTTGCGGCGTTGCGCACTGAATCGAGGCGGCGAGGTCGTCGAATCGGCGGATCAATTTGCTCACCGAAAGGTCGGCGTTTGCAGTAACGGCGATGAGCGACAATGCCAGATCAAGCGGGACGTCTGTGCCATCACTTTTCATCAGGAGTTCGAATTGAGGAATCGTGTCGATGCCCTGAATGTATCGGGCTACGGTTGACAATGTGTTTCCTGGCCACTTCGCGTTAACTACTCCCGACAAAGTCGCTGTCGTCAACGCTAGAGACGGCAGTGAGATCACGTACGCCGAACTCGATAAGGAAGCCAATCGACTCAGTCAATTGCTTCGCTCGAGTGGACTCGAGGTAGGAACCCACGTTGCGATTTGTTTGGAGAACCATCCGCGATACTTCGAAGTCATCTGGGGGTGCCATTACGCCGGTTTGATTTACACTGCCTGCTCGAGTCGCCTCACAAGCGACGAACTCGCTTACATCATCAATGATTGCGGGGCCAAGGCCTTCATCACGAGCAAATACAAGTCGGAACAGGCCGCCCAAATCGCCGACTCGATACCCAATGTTCGCTTGCGATTGATGCTCGACGGAACCGTTGATGGCTACGAGAAGTATGAGGAAGCCGTTGCTGCATTTCCCGACACGCCCCTTGAGAATCGAATCGACGGTGTCGACATGTTGTATTCGAGCGGGACGACCGGTCGGCCAAAAGGAATCAAATTGGTTCCACCGGCAAACCCCATCGGATCACCAAATGGAGTGGCAACTCTTGGTCAGATGCTCTTCGCGATGAACGACCAAACGGTCTACCTCTCGCCCGCTCCCCTTTATCACGCCGCTCCTTTGCGTTGGAACATGGCAGTTCACCGCTTGGGAGGCACGACCATCATCATGGATCACTTCGATGCAGAAGAATTCTTGCGCCTGATTGAAATGTACCGAGCGACGCATAACCAAACTGTGCCGACAATGTTTGTGCGAATGCTCAAACTTGACGAACCAGTCCGTAGCAAATACGACATGTCTTCGTTAGTCAATTCATTCCATGCCGCGGCTCCGTGCCCCGTCGAAGTGAAACGGGCAATGCTCAATTGGTGGGGTCCGATTATTCACGAGTACTACGCGGGGTCGGAGGGAAATGGGTTCGTCTATTGCAGTCCTCAGCAGTGGCTCGCTCATCCGGGCACCGTCGGCGTCGCCGTTTCGGGAGTACTTCACATTTGCGATGACGACGGGGTTGAATTGCCCATCGGCGAAATCGGAACTGTCTTTTTTGAGAATCCCGCACAATTTGAATACCACAATGACCCGGAGAAGACAAAGGCCTCGCGCGACCCGTTGGGGCGCGGTTGGACAACTCTTGGAGACATCGGTTATCTGGATGACGAAAAGTTTTTATACCTCACAGATCGCAAGGCGTTCATGATCATTTCCGGAGGGGTCAACATCTATCCACAAGAGGCGGAGAACGTACTGATCAATCACCCCAAAGTTGTCGATGTGGCAGTGTTTGGAATTCCCAATGATGAATTCGGCGAAGAGGTGAAGGCGGTAGTCCAACCAGTGCATATGCCAATTTCCGAAACGGACGCCGAGGCACTATCTAGCGAGTTGGTCTTGTACTGTCGACAATCTCTTGCCGACATCAAGTGTCCTCGCAGCATCGATTTTCGAGCCGAACTCCCCCGCCATCCGACCGGCAAGCTGTACAAGCGCTTTCTCAAGGATGAATACTGGGCAAAGTCCGGTCGTGCAATTTAGACAAAGAGAATCGACCAAATGACCATTCATCCATTCCTCGACACCGCTTTGCCAATCGCATTCGCCCATCGCGGCGGCGCAAGCGACGAGCCGGAAAATACGATGCCAGCTTTCCAACGCGCCATCAGCATGGGATATCGATACTTGGAAACCGATGTGCACGCGACCAAGGACGGCGTTCTACTCGCCTTCCACGACAACAATCTGCAAAGAACCTGCGGTGTAAACGGTCGAATCAGTGAAATGAATTACGACGAAGTGAGCCAAGCCAGAGTGGCAGGCACCGAACGGATACCGCTCATGGCCGAATTATTTAGCGCGTGGCCGGAAGCACGTTTCAATATCGACTGCAAGGCAGATGGTGCGGTTCAACCACTGATCGCACTTTTGACCAGCACCAATTCACTCGATCGAGTGTGTGTCGGGTCGTTTAGCGACGGCCGTCTGCAACAACTTCGAACTCATTTCGGCGAAGCACTTTGTTCGTCGATGGGTCCAAAGGAAGTGGCTCGACTTCGACTACGAAGTTGGCTCCGACAACGGCCGCAATTCCCCGGCGTTCAGGCAGTCCAGGTTCCGTTCAAGCAGGGTCCACTGACGATTACGGATCGGAGCCTTGTCGAAGCTGCCCACAGTGTCGGTCTACAGGTGCATGTTTGGACTATCGATGAACCTTCGGAGATGAATGAATTGTTGGACATTGGGGTTGATGGCATTATGACCGATCGCCTCTCGGTCTTGCGCGAAGTGCTCGAGTCTCGCGGGTTGTGGAACAACTCGTGATTCTGCTTTCTCTGCGTGAATTAGGAAAGATCTTTGCCGATTCCACACGGGCGCTGTCAAATTTTTCGCTCGACATTGAACAAAACGAGTTTGTCTCGCTCGTTGGGCCAAGCGGTTGTGGTAAATCAACCGTCCTGCGCATTGGGGCTGGCCTGGAATCGCCTTCGTCAGGAGAATGTGTAGTCAATACGGACAAAGTGGGATTCGTCTTTCAGGACGCGACCCTGCTTCCATGGCGCAACGTGCGCGACAACATCGAGTTACTGCTTGAACTCGACAATGTCGAGCCAGCCGAGCGGGAAAAGCGCGTTGGCGAGACTATTCAGCTCGTCGATCTAGGCGACTCTGTCGAAAAGTATCCCCGGCAGTTATCCGGTGGGATGAGGATGCGAACGTCGCTGGCACGATCATTGGTCACCAACCCAGAACTTTTTTTCTTCGACGAACCATTTAGCGCTCTCGACGAATTTACCCGCGAGCGCCTAAATGACGAACTGCTCGACCTGTTTGAGCGACGTAAATTTGGTGCCTTGTTTGTGACGCATTCGATTGCCGAAGCGGTGTACATGGGCGGTCGAGTTGTGGTCATGTCTCCTCGCCCCGGAACGATCACTCAAATAATTTCCGTACCTTTTCCATATCCCCGCCACCACGACATTCGCTACACGGCACAATTTGCCGAAGTGTGCGGCCTCGTTTCCCACGCCCTGCGACAGGATCAACTGTGAAAACCAATAACAGAGATCGCCTGACAAGTATCGTCGGTCCGCTCCTTGTGTTTATCGTCTTCATAGCCGCTTGGTATGCGCTTGCCTATGGACTCGATAACAACTTTTCTCCTGCCTCAAATAAGCCGCTAATAATTCCGCCTCCGCACAGACTCTTTGAAGATCTCAACGGCATCACGCGCGACAAGATTATTACCGCAACGGGAATCTCGATCAAAACAAGTTTGGTCGGACTTCTTATCTCAATTCTGTTGGGTCTTGCACTTGGAATCTTGATGGCTCAGGCGAAGTGGCTGGAGAAGGCGCTTTGGCCGTATCTCATCGCCATGCAGGTAACACCAATCATTGCTCTCGTTCCTTTGCTGATCAAGATTGTCGGAGCCAACTTTGCCGCTCGAGTGATCGTGACAGTCATCATCTCGCTTTTTCCGATTGTGTCCAACACATTATTTGGCCTGCGTTCGGTCGACCGCAATCTTCACGACCTGTTTACGTTGCACCACGTTGGACGGATTCGCAGATTGATCAAGTTGCAGTTGCCTGCCGCTTCGCCAGCGATTTTTACAGGGTTTAGGATTTCGGCTGGTCTAGCGGTGATCGGAGCCATCGTCGGTGATTTCTTTTTTTCCAAGGGCGATCCCGGACTTGGAAAACTGATCACCTTTTTCTTTCTCAATAACCAGTCTGGGCCAATGTTTATTACCTCGATAATTGCCGCGCTTTTGGGCCTTACCCTGTTTATTATCTTTGGGATGATCTACAAGGTGGCCGTTGGTCGCTGGTACGAAGAGTCTGCAAAGTTTTAATCGACAAACAAAACTCGGGAGTGTTAATGACGAAGTACCAGAAGACGGCCGTGGCATGTTCGGCGATTCTTGCTTTGGCACTTGCCGCATGTAGCAGTTCGGATTCTGGGTCAAGCGTGACTTCATCCACCGAAACCACGGAGGCGCCGTCAACGTCGCTCACTCTCGCAGACGTTTGCCCCGCCAAAGTCGTGGTTCAGACCGACTGGTTTCCCGAAGCCGAACATGGTGGCGTCTATGAACTAATGGGTGCCGATTACACGGCCTCCAAAGACACGGGCGCGGTCGTCGGTGCACTTACGGTCCATGGTCTAGACACCGGAGTTGATCTGGAAATCCGGGCCGGTGGGCCATTCCTGCAGATACCTGTAGTGACCGAAATGTATCAAGACGACGCAATCATGTTCGGCTACGTGGGAACAGATGTCGCCGTCAAGACATACAAGGACACACCGACTCTTGCCGTGTTTTCCGCCCTAAACAAGAACCCGCAAGTAATTCTGTGGGATGCCGACAAACATCCCGATGCGAAGACCATTGCCGACATTGGTAAAGAAGTGTCAACAATTTACGTGTTTGGCGATCAAAGTTTCATGCGCTACTTCGTCAGCACCGGCGCGATTACCGAAGGGCAGATCGATACCAACTATCAAGGAAACTTGCTCCTTGCGACGGAAGACGCCGCACACCAGGGATTCGTTACCTCCGAGCCATACAAATATTCTGTGCTCAGCACCGGCGCAATCAATACCGGTTACCAGCTCATCCACGATGCCGGTTGGACGGGTTACTCGCAATCGCTGGCGATTCGCAAAGATCGCTTGGAGGAGTTCCGGCCGTGTCTAACCAAACTTGTCCCGATCATGCAACAGGCTCAGATTGACTACATCGCCTCGCCACAGCGGGCCAATGAAATCATTATCGCGACGACGGCGACCTATGACAGTTTCTGGACCCAGAGCGAAGGCGATACAAGCAACGGCGCCCAATCGCAAAAAGATCTCGACATAATCGGCAATGGTGATACCCCAACCTTCGGCGACTTTGAAGAGGCACGGGTTACCGATTTCATTGCCCGCGCGCTACCGATTTTCCGTGAACAAGGTTTGGACGTGGTTGACGTGACCGCCGCGGACCTGACTACCAACGAGTTTCTGGATCCAACTATTACCTACGTCAAGTGACGCGAGGTTTAACCGTGAAATCGGTCAGGCGTCGCGCACGGTAGAGCGGTGCTTGGCAACAGGTTCTTTTTCGCTCCACGGAAAGTTGATCCACAGATCGGTGTGCTTCCACACGTAATCACACTTGACAATTGATTGAGACTTCTCATACAACACGGCAAGACGCGTTTCGGCAAGCCTTCCTTCGCAAAATTCGAGCACATGTTTCAAGGTGTGTCCGGTATCGGCGACGTCGTCAACGATAAGAACTTTGGAATCCTTGAGATCGATAAGGCTCGGCACGGGTGGAAGAATCATCGGCACGGCTAACCGCTCGTTGACGCCGGTATAAAACTCGACGTTCATTGTGTAAGTGTTCTTGACCGCTAGCGCATATCCGAGTGCACCGGCCGCCAAGAGCCCGCCTCTTGCAATAGCAAGAATGATGTCAGGTTCGTACCCGCTGTCGTTGACAATTACGGCCAGTTCGCGACTTGCGACTCCAAAGGACTCCCAGGTCATGATCTCGCGTTCTGTGCTCAACATGTCTCCTCTAGCGTCCTTTGACGAATTTGTTTACTTTCTTAAGCACAATCTAGTTCACGATGATGCCGAACTTAGTTCACCGCCAATTACAACGAGTCGAGCATCTGCCAAAACTGCGGCCAACTCTTGGACACCACATCGGGGTCGCGAATCACAACTTCGTCGCGCGCTAGCCCGACCAGAGACAGAGCCATCGCCAGGCGATGGTCGTTATGCGTATCTACCGCTCCACCATGCACATTCGAAGTGCGCACGATCAGACCATCGTCGGTCACGTCGACGTCTCCTCCAAGTATTCGCAGTTCGGCGGCCAAATCGCCAAGCCGATCACTTTCCTTACCGCGCACAAAACTGACTCCCGTGATACGGGTCGGTGTGTTGGCAAACATTGCCACTACCGCAAGGGTTGGCACGAGATCCGAAATAGACGCCATGTCTATAGTGATTCCCGACAACGGCTTGGCAGGATCTCGCGTCACGGTGAGCCCAAAATCGCCGCTCACCACTGCGCAACCCATGGCACTCATAATTTCGGAAAATCTGCCATCGCCCTGCAGACCGCTTGCGCCGCTGCCAGGGATCGTTACCGTCCCGCCGACAATCGCCGCCGCGGCCAACGGATACGACGCCGATGTGGCATCCGGCTCAATGACGAAATGGCGACCGTTGTAGCCCTGTGAACGGACTTGGATTAGTCCCTGTCCGATTCGTTCCACTCGGGCGCCAAAATCTTCCATTATCGAACATGTCATCGCGATGTATGGCTCCGAGACAATCGGCTCGCTAATTCGCAATGTCATCCCGTTGACCAACGACGGAGCAATGAGAAGTAGCGCACTAATGAATTGACTGGAAACGTCGCCGGCAATGGTCAGTTCGTGTCCGGTCTGGTATCCCCCGCACACTCGAACCGGCAAATGTTCTGGTTCCTCGAGTGTTGTGACATGTGCCCCCAGCGATTGAAGCGATTCGAGCAACCCGGCCATTGGGCGACGCTGTAAAGCTGATTGGCCGACAACGGTCGTGCATCCCGTACGCAATGCGGCAACTGCCGTGAGAAAACGTGCGGTTGTGCCGGCCAACAGAGCATCAACAACAACCTCTTCACTCCATGTCCGATTGATCGGCAATTCAACTTCTACCTTGCTGTCACTCGCAGTACAACTCGCGCCCATCGCGTTCAGACCAGCGATCATCGACTTCGTGTCGTCGCCCGGTGCGACATTGAACAATTTGGAGGGACCTCTAGCCAGTGCGGCGCAAACCAACGCGCGATTTGTGATTGATTTAGAACCCGGAACAGTGACGACCGCAGATAATGGATTGGCGCGCCGCTGAATGGCGACTTGAGTTGCCACGATTAGGAAACCGCTTGAATCGTCGGTCGGAATCCACGTGCAATGAGACCACCCCGAAAGATATCTTGACTTGATTTGTCGATAACGACGACAAGGATTCCGCGTTCGCCCTCTACAGAGTGAACTACCTCAAAGTTGGCCACGTTGACCCCGAGCTTCGCGGCCAAAGTAAACACCTCTGCCGCCGCACCCGATCGATCCGGAATCGGAATTCGAACCTCCACTACATCAAGCAGTTCGCGAACCCTGCCCGGCAGGTTTGCACGTGCGGTTCGCGCCGTTTGCAATCGTTTCAAGAGTGCCGCGTCATCGCCACTATCGACTATCGAACGCATCGATTGAAGGCCGTCGATCATTCCGTCCAACGCCGTGAGGATTGCGCTGCGGTTTTCCCTGCACACATCAATCCAAATATCTGGATGTCCTGACGCCACTCTGGTCATGTCTCGGAATCCGCCGGCGGCAAGTCGCAATACCGCCACATGCTCTTCCGCGCTGTTATTGGCCAAGCCCATCAACGTCGCTGCGGTGAGGTGAGGCAGATGGCTGACAACGGCAATGAGTTGGTCGTGCCGTGCGGGTGTCAAGACGACGATTTCGGCGCCAAGTTCACCAACAATCTTGGCCACGCTGGCAAACGACGTATCGGCAGTCGAATCGGTCGGCGTGAGCACCCACACCGCGTCCTCAAACAATGTGGCATCGGCGCCTTGCAGCCCAACCAACTCGCTGCCCGCCATTGGGTGACCCCCGACAAACCTCGGGTCATCAATTTCGTTGGCAATTGCGACCTTGACTCCCCCGACATCCGTGACAAGGCCCTTCGTTTTGGCAAGCGCAAGTTTGGCTTGATCGGCGATCGACGAAACCGGAGTGGCGATAAAGGTGATTTGTGCATCCGGATCGAGTCCGATTGATGAAATGACTCCGAGCGCCAAGGCGTCAGATTCAACTTCGCTTCGAGCATCAATTCCGCTTACTTGCCAACCACGTTGACTCAGGGCGAGACCGAGTGAGCCACCAATGAGACCCAATCCCATCACGTTGGCGCGTCGGATTGTCACGACGTTTAAGCGTATCTGTGTGATTCTGCAGCGACCGCCTCAATTAGCGAACGAACTTCCGCGACGGTGAGCATACGAAACTCACCAGGGCGAAGTCGTCTATCAGAAATTGGACCGATACGAACTCGTGCAAGTCGTAATACGGGATACCCGACTTCTTGACACATCCGACGAATCTGCCGATTACGACCCTCGTGAATGATGATGCGTAATACACCTGGTTGCAGTTGGCCGACATCGGCCGGCGACGTCATGCCGTCATCGAGATCGACGCCCATTCGCAATTGATGCAACGCGGATTCCGGAACTCCATGTTCGTCGGAGCGAACATGAACGAGGTACTCCTTGTCCAATCCAAATTTTGGGTGCGTGATGCGATGAGTGAGTTCTCCATCATTCGTAATCAGCAACAGACCTTCGGTTTCGGCATCCAATCGTCCAACGGGGTGTACTTGTGGAAGTTTGGGTATTAGATCCAATACAGTCTGACGATTGTGAGTGTCCTTGGCCGTGGTAATCACGCCGACGGGTTTATTCAATAGGTAGTACACGAGTTCGGGTAGCACTCCCACAGGCGCACCATCAATTTCGATTGTGTCGTTATTGACCTGCACTCGTCGGCCCAGAATTGCAGTTTCGCCATTGACTCGAACTCGACCATCTGCGATGAGTTCCTCACACTGGCGGCGGCTCCCCCAACCCCGTTGGGCAAGCACCTTTTGCAGGCGTTCGCCATCGCCATGCTCCTTCGGTTCCTTCGGCTCCTGTGGGTCAGCGCCTCCCGGCGCAGTGTCGGTCATGTTTATTCGCCGAGTGTCGGCGCTTCAATCGGCGAGACGCGTAGCCCGTGTTCAAGTGCCTCCACGACGGATGCATCCGGCACGAAGTCTGCAATTGGCGGCAGGTCGTCGAGAGAGTCGATTCCGAGGCGCTCAAGAAAAAGTGCCGTCGTTCCAAACAGAACGGCCTGACCCGGCCCATCGTCGCGGGCAACCTCTGTGATGTAACCGCGGGCCTGGAGCGTGCGCATCACGGCGTCGGGGTCGACTCCACGAATTGCGGCGATTTGACCACGCGACATTGGTTGCTTGTAAGCGATGATGGCGAGAGTTTCCAGCGCAGCCGACGAAACACGAACGTGTTGTCCATCGAGTATGAATCGTTCGACGTATGACGCCACATCGGGGTGCGACTGCAAACGGTAGCCACCTGCAACTTTACAAAGTTGGAATCCGTGACCGGCGTCCTCGTATGCGGATGCCAGTTTTTCACACAACGTTTCCACGGTCGCGGCGCTTTGCTCCAACAACTGAGCCAATAGCGTGACGCTTACCGGTTCCATCGCCACGAGGAGAATTGCCTCGAGTGCGCGGACAACATCGACATCGAGATCGGACTCGACTTGTTCATTTTCCATAGTTGTGCTTATCCCTCGTAGTCATCAATGTTCAAAATCGCATCAAATGTTCTGTCGGATCCACCCGTCCACAACACTCCAACATCGCCAAAACGATCACCCTGCACCAATTCCACTCGACCTTGTTTGAACAGTTCGAGTAGCGCCAGAAATCGGACAATGACTTCCACTCGCTCCTTGATTCCCCGTGAAATTTCCGAAAATGAAATCTCACCGGCCGTCGGCAGAAATTCAATCAGTTCGATGAGCGCATCCGCGACGCTGGCTCGAATTGGCGTGACATGAACCATGTCGATGGTGATATGTGGTTTTGGTGCTGTGACCTTGAGCAGTGCACGCTGTAGCCGCGATGGGGTTACGCCTTCGAGAAGATCTGGCATGAGCGAGATGTAACGCTCATCGGGTCCGGCCACCCGCGGGAAACTCAGGTCGGCCCGTTCGATCAAGGTTCCGAGCACCCCGGCGACATCCTTGAACGTCTTGCAGTCCAATAGGCGGGCCAGAAGCAAGTCTCGCTCCTCCCACATCGCAAACTCATCGTCGAGCTCGGTGTCATCTCGATTTGGAAGCAATCGACGGGTCTTCAGCTCGATCAACGTTGCCGCAATGAGCAGAAATTCGGTGGCGACGTCCAAATCGAACGTCTTCATCTTCTCGATTTCGGCCAAGTAAGCCTCAATAATTTTCGACAATGAGACTTCGTGAATATCGAGTTCTTCGCTGAGCATCAAATGAAGCAGTAGATCGAACGGCCCGGCAAAAACTGGTGTTGAAACTTCGTAACCCATCACACTCAAGGCTACTTAATGCTCGGCTCGCGAACCGACACTACGACTAATGTTGTGCCGTGACTCGAGTGCTGTCGTGCATCCAACCAACGGGTGAAATTCATCTTGGTAACTATCTCGGCGCCCTTCGCAACTGGGTCGTAGGTCAACATCAAAGTGACGTCTTCCACGGCATCGTTGACTTGCATGCCCTGACTGTCACGCAAAGCAAGGGTGTTGTCGGAGAGCAGACTCTTGAGTTTGCCGCGATGCTCTTCGCCATTGGCCTTGATCCAAAGGTGGCAACCGTCTTTGTGCAAAGCCACTTGCCTCAACACAGCCAATTGGGCTGGATTATGGAGTGCATGGTCAGTTTCGGCGAGCTCAACCGAATGACCCAATTTAAAGAAAAGTCTGCAAAGCGTGAATCAGAGTTTGTCAGTGCCGGATTATTCACATATCCAGCGCTTCAGGCTGGCGACATCCTGCTCTATGACGCCGACGAAGTTCCCGTCGGCGACGATCAGCGCCAACACGTCGAAATCACTCGCGACATCGCCATTCGATTTAATCATCACTATGGCGAAACATTTGTCGTGCCAAAGGCGGTAACACCTGCTATCGGTGCGCGGGTGATGGATTTGCAAAATCCCACGTCGAAGATGTCTAAATCTGACGACAACGATGCGGGCGTAATCAATATTCTCGATGATCCGTCGGTAATCGAAAAGAAATTCAAGCGAGCTGTGACGGACAGCGAAAATGAGGTTCGCTTTGACTCCGAGAAGAAGCCCGGAGTCTCCAATTTGCTGGAAATTCTCGCTGCGGCGACTCAGTCGAGCCCCCATGCGGTTGCCACCAATTACACGCAGTATGGCCACCTCAAGGAGGATGCTGGCGCGGCAGTGGCGACAATGTTGAGCCCGATTGCCAAGCGCTATCGAGAACTAATGTCGGATCGCGCCGAGTTGCAGCGATTGCTCGAAATCGGAGCGGAGCGAGCCGGGGTCGCAGCCACGGCCACATTGAACCGCGCATACGAGGCGATCGGTTTGTTGCCGCGCTCCTAGATTCGATCAGCTCGCTTCAGAACTTGAAGTGCTTCGCTGTCCGGATAACCATTCACTAATGCAATAGTTATTTCGCTGCATCCAATTGTTTTCAACAATTTGGCTCCGTTTTCTTGGTGGTGACGATAACCGATAAATCGTTGAGTCGGCAATGGCAACACCGTAGCGAAGACCCTGGCAATTGTTCCCAGATGTGCATCAACTTTGCCGATGTCATGTAACAGCGCACCCGCAATTTCATCTCGCGTAGCCTGCGCCCGCAGGCTTACAAATCGCTTTGCGATGCTATAACTGTGTCGCTGGTCGGTAACCGCCTGAGATCGCCATAGAGCGAATTCTTTGGTATATAAAACCTGCTCGACCCACGCCGATTCACTTTCGTTAAGCGGAGTTGCGACGAGCGAACCAAAAAACCGCTTGACCAAATGCAACATGTCAGCGACGGATTGCTTTCGCCCGCGGGTGCGATTCTCGATACATCTCCCACAAGACCTCATTGTCAACCTTGGTGTACACCTGCGTCGTGCTCACCGATGCATGACCGAGCAATTCTTGAACAATCCGCAGATCGGCGCCGTGAATCAGCATGTGTGTGGCACACGAATGGCGCAGTACATGTGGCGACAAGTGTTCCTTGATTCCTGCTCGGATTGCGTATTTACGTACAATCCCCCACGCAGCCTGCCGCGACAATCGGGTTCCGTGAACTCCAAGAAAAACCGCATCTGAGTGGTCTCGTCTCGCCCATTGCTGCGGAACCAGCATCGAACGGCCACCGACGCTTAGCCATTCGGTTAGTGCGCCATGAGCAACTCGACCGAACGGAACGACCCTTTCCTTTGATCCCTTACCAAACAGACGCACGAGTGATGCCCCCATATCGAGGTCGCTCAGCGAGAGCCCACACACTTCGGAGACTCGCGCCCCGGTGGCGTAGAGAAACTCAAGTAATGCACGATCTCGCAACGCGTAGGAATCGACTCCGTTGACAGCGGATAACAGTCTGGCAACCTGCTCTTCGGACAGCGCCTTTGGCAACCCGCTCGGAACTTTGACTCCGTCGAGCGCACTTGTGGGATTGTCTTTGCGCAAGCCTTCCTCGTCCATAAAGCGATGCAACATTCGCACCGCGGCAAACTGCCGAGCCACGCTCTTTGGTGCACGCCCGCTTGCCTGCAATACCGACACATAACGTTCAATGAGTGCGGCTTTTACACGCATCAGATCCGACGAGTTTTGCTTAAGGAATTTTTCGTATTGCCTTATGTCGCGGCCATATGCCTCGATCGTCAACGGTGAACGCCCCTGCTCCACCCGCAACCAGGTAAAGAATTTTTCGGTGGCGCTCAACCCGCCCATTTTTAGCGAGCGTTGCCGCCCAGCGTCCTAACCGAGTACTTCGGCGTTAATCGGCTCGCTCGACGATGCCGCCAATGGCACATTGTTCTTGTACCGGCGTTGGAGGGCGGCACCAATCAATCCGCGGAATAGTGGGTGCGCACGATCCGGACGGCTCTTGAACTCTGGATGCGCCTGGGTTCCGACCCAATACGGGTGACCGGCAAGTTCGACGAATTCAACCAATCGCTTGTCTGGCGAGGCACCGCTGCACACTAAGCCTGCGGCCTCAAGTCGTTGGCGGTAATTGGAATTGAACTCATAACGGTGACGATGTCGCTCGCTCACCACCGGCTCGTCGTATAAATTGCCCACAATCGTTCCCGGTTCGAGAACCGCGTAGTACGCGCCAAGGCGCATCGTGCCACCTTTATCCGTAACTTCGCGCTGGTCATTCATCAAGTCGATCACTGGGTTTTGCGTAGTGGCGTCGAACTCTGTCGAATTGGCATCAGGAATTCCCAACACGTGCCGTGCAAATTCAATGGTCATCACCTGCATGCCCAGACACAACCCAAGACAAGGGATTCCGTTTTCGCGCGAATACTCTGCGGCCCGAATCTTTCCTTCGATCCCACGCGGTCCAAAACCACCAGGTATGACTATTCCGTCGAGCGAACTAAGTCGGTCATCGGCGAGCAATCCTTGGACGTCTTCTGCTTGGATCCACACGACCTCGACTTTGGCCCCGTGGTGGAATCCGGCGTGTTTAAGACTCTCTACCACCGACAAATACGCGTCCTGCAACTGAATGTACTTTCCGATTATTCCAATTCTCACTGGAATGGTTGAAGCTTCGATCCGAGCAACGAGTTCCCGCCACAAGGTGAGGTCTATCGGTGAATCGAGCCGAAGCAATTCACAGATAACGGTGTCGAATCCTTCGTCGTGCAAAATCAATGGAAGCTCATAAATGTTGGCCGTGTCGGCGGCGTTGATGACGTTGCGCTGCTCGACGTCACATTGATTGGAAATCTTCCGCTTCAGTTGATCACTGATCGGTTCGTCGCTTCTGCAAACGATCACATCTGGTTGGATTCCTCGACTACGCAACTCGGTAACGCTGTGTTGCGTCGGTTTGGTTTTTTGTTCGCCGCTCGGACCAATAAATGGAACAAGTGTGACGTGCACGTAGCAAACGTTGTCGCGGCCGACCTCATTGCGAAACTGTCTGACAGCTTCGAGAAACGGAAGGATTTCGATGTCGCCGACCGTTCCGCCAATTTCGGTGATCACGACGTCTACTTCGTCGGTGGCTAGGCGCTGAATACGTCGTTTGATTTCATCTGTCACATGAGGAATGACTTGTACCGTTCGACCTAGGTAATCGCCGCGACGCTCGGCCGCCAACACCGCCTGATAGATCGAGCCTGTCGTGGCATTCGATGATCGGGTAAGGCTTTCATCGATAAAACGTTCGTAGTGACCTAGATCCAAATCTGTTTCGCCGCCGTCATCGGTGACAAACACTTCGCCGTGTTCAAACGGGTTCATTGTCCCCGGATCGACGTTGATATAGGGATCGAGTTTTTGCATTGTGACTCGGAGACCGCGCATTTTCAGCAGTCGACCGAGCGAGGAAGCAGTGAGTCCTTTACCAAGTCCGCTTGCAACACCACCCGTTACGAACACGTACTTTGGCATTCGTGGCTCCCGTCCCAGCGACTCAATTTTTATATCTACGACGGGAGATAAGTATACCCGCACATTGACTATCTTCGCGGTTGCTTGGCACCACTATTTCGAGCCGAAGATGCACTGAGCAAATCGCGGGCGTGTTTAGTTGCGGACTCTTCCGCAACACCTCCGGAAAGCATTCGCGCAATTTCCGCGATGCGTTCCTCGTGCTCTAAAGGTGTTGCTTGGGCATAGGTTTGTTTGTCTCTCACCGTCTTAGTCACCTTGATCTGGTGTGAAGCCGTTGCGGCAACCTGCGCGAGGTGGGTGACCACCAACACCTGGTGTCGTTGTGAAAGATCGCCGAGCGCGCGAGCGACGGCCACGGCCGCTTCCCCGCCTATTCCCGCATCGACTTCGTCAAAAACGAGAGTGTCAGGCGCCTCGGTCAGAACTAAACGAAGGGCAAGCATCGTTCTGGCCAGTTCCCCGCCGGAGGCAACCTTATTTAATGGTTGCGGTGTTGACCCAGGATTAACCGCCAACAAGAACTTCACCTCATCCCCAGGATTAGGCCCAACCTCAACGTTGAGTACCGCATGAGGCATTGCCAAAGTCCGTACATTCCCTTGAACCTCTTTGGCCAATTTGGGGGCTGCCTTGCGGCGGGTTTCACCGACGAGGGTCTCGGCACGGGTTAACTCTTCTACGGCGGCGACAAGTTGAGAATCGAGCTCTTTTGCCCGAACCTCGTACCCTTCGAGTTCCGCCAAACGAGTTGCAGCCTCGTCTCCGTACTCGATGACCTCGAACAGTGTCTCGCCATATTTGCGCCGCAAATCGACCAACAATTGTCGACGCTGACGAATCTCTTCTAACCGCTGCGGATTTTCCTCGATACTCTCCGCCGTCATTCGCAGTTGCGAAGAGACGTCATCCAACTCTCCTTGCAAACCGCGAAGCCTCGCCGACAATTCGGATAGCGCCTCGCGATGACCAAGTGCGAAAACGGCCGTTCCAACCGAATCATTGGCCCCACCCTCATCAGTGAGCGCAGCCACCGCCTGCCATAGCGCCTCGCGATGGGCAACTGAATCGGCGAGCAGGTCTTCCTCCTTGGAGAGACCGGTATCTTCGTCCGGCTCGGCAAGCGTTGCCGACGATATTTCCTGTACTTGATAGCGGAGTAAATCGATTTCGCGCGCCCGTGCCCTTTCATCGCCTCCAATTGAGGCGAGGTTGGCATGTATCTCGGTGAGGCGGGCGCGGGCCTCTCGCAACGGGGTGAGATCGACGCCGCTGTAGTGGTCGAGTGCCTGACGTTGGGCGCTGGCCCCGAGCAAACTTTGATGCGCGTGCTGGCCATGCAAATCGACAAGCCCGGTTCCGTATTCTGCGAGATTGGCTACGGTCGCCAACCGCCCGTTGACATAGGCGCGAGATCTCCCGTCGAGAGGAACCACACGACACAACACCACTTCGGAGTCGCCGTCGACGAAGCGTCCTTCAATTCGGGCCTCGCTTGCACCTGGTCGGATAACCGTTGCGTCGGCTCGGCCACCGACAAGGAGATTGATCGCCTCGACGAGCATCGTTTTTCCCGCGCCCGTTTCTCCCGTGAGCGCAATCAATCCTTGATCGACGATCAGATCAAGCGACTCAATGACACCCATGTTTTCAATATGTAACTCAGTGAGCACTACTCGTCACCCAAACCAAACTTTGCACGGACAATCTGATGAAACTTAGGTTGATCAAAGCGGATGAAGTGGGCCATAGCCGCGTCGGGTTCGAACATCACGCAATCATCATGCTTCAGGCTTGTAACACGGCGCCCGTCAACTGCTATATCTACAGGGCGTGTGCCTACTACGCGCATATGCAATGTCTCCTGAGGATCGAGCACGAGCGAACGGTCGAACAGCATGTGCGGGGAGACCGGCGTGACGATCATGGCCCGGTGGCGCGGCGACATCACGGGCCCTCGAGCGGACATGGAATAGGCCGTTGATCCTGTCGCCGTGGAAACGATCAGCCCGTCGGCCGAGTATCTGGCAAAAATTTCATCGTTGATGCTCACATCTAGCCAAATCGTGTGACCGGATTGCTGGCGCTCGAGAACCACTTCGTTCAGTGCCCGCCATGTCACCGTGGCCGTGTCGTCGGCTCGCTGCACAGTCGCTTGCAACATCATTCGTGAATCCAAGATGAAGTCGACGCCTTCCTTGCCGTTCATCCACCCCTGCAGGCTGATCAATAAATCCGCTGGATCCACTTCTGTGAGATAGCCAAGGGTTCCGACATTGACGCCCAAAATCGGAACCGGCGCGCCATTGAGCATGTGCACGGCACGCAACACCGTCCCATCGCCGCCGAGGCTCACCAATACGTCAGCATCGGACGGATCTCGGTCATTGGCCAGGTGGGCCAATCCATGAGCCTCCGCGTCGGCGGGCTGCATCCACAGGTAATGGCCCGCTCCGGAGAGCCAAGATTCGACATCGGCAACAAGCGGGCCGATTTCGGCGCGAGTGTGGTGAGCAATCACGAACACGTTTGTCATCTCGGCGCCTCCTGCGTGGCCAACACCATTATGTACAGGTCACGTCTCACTCGCAGGCGACACATTTCGACGGAGGCACAGCAAGAACTCTGTGTTTCCGCTGGCTCCATGTATCGGAGACGGGATGATCCCGATCACGTCGCAGCCGCGTTGCATGTAAGCGTCTATCACCCTGTCACACGTGCGCTGATGAATGGTCGGATCGGTAATCACCCCGGATCCCCTATCGACTTCCAATTTCTCGGCTTCGAACTGTGGCTTGACCAACAACACAAGCAAGCCATTGGCCGAAACTCGACCGCACAAGGCGTCGGCAACCGCGGTCAGCGAAATAAACGATAAGTCGGCAACAATGATGTCGTAATAGTCTCGGATTACCGAATTGGTTTGAGATTCGGAAAGTCGCTTCACGTTGAATCCTTCGACAACGGCCACGCGTGAGTCGTTTTCAACTCGTTCGTGGAGTAGCGATCGCCCTACATCGATGGCGGTCACATGAGTCGCACCCGCTTGGAGCGCACAGTCGGTGAATCCGCCGGTGGAGGACCCGGCATCGAGCACGCTTCTGCCAACGAAGTCGAGTTCAAAATGGTCGATCGCGGCCTGCAGTTTCTCCCCACCGCGTCCAACAAATCTGGCGGGATTCGTAATGTGTATCGAGTCGTTTGGAGAAACCTGATGGGCACTCGACATCGCGACGGCCCCATTCACGAGAACACGACCTGTGTCGATGAGTTCATCCGCGGCTGCCAACGATGGAGCAAGCGAACGTTTGACCATGACCGCATCGAGGCCTTGACGTTTTGTCATGACAAAATGTGCCGGGCAAAAGCGGCCAGATCCGAAACGATCAAATTTGGAGGCAACTTGTTTGACTCTGCGTGCTCGCCAACGCCCGTCTTCACCTGGGCATAGTGAGCATTGATCGACCGGGCAAATGCACCGTCCGTCGAGTCGCGATCCCCGACCATCCACACGGTCGACAGATCATCCATTTGCAGAACATGACGAACGTAATCACCCATCGGCTGATACGGCTTGCCTGCGATTATTGGTTTCACTTCCGCAGCCGTGGCTATTGCAGCGAGTATCGCCCCACCACCCGGTATTGGTCCGTTCGGAGTTGGATAGGTGGCGTCATCGTTTGTGCCGATGAGTCGTGCACCGTTGCGAATGGCGGCGGCGGCCCGGCTCATTGAGTTGTAATCAAACGAGTTGTGATAGCCGACAATCACGGTTTCGGCGTCGTGTTCCACTATCTGAGCCCCGGCAGTTTCCACCGCTTCACAAACTCCGGGACCGCCGGCAACCAACACTCGTTCGCCCGGTCGAAGCAAAAGACCTGCTGCCTGCGCAGACGTGCACACGTCGTCGCTCGCAGGGATTCCCATCGAGGCGAGTTTTCGTTCCTGGTCGCCGATGGTCGCCGACGAATTATTGGTCACGAACAGCACACGATGGCCGCGCCGACGGAGACTGGCTATGGCATCAACGGATCCAGAGATGGGCTCGTTCATCAGCCACACCACCCCGTCCAGATCGCAAAGAATCGGAGCGGCAGAGTTGCCTGACTTCGATCCATCTGCCACCCTCTTAGTGTGCCTCGTTTCGAAGCCTTCCGAGCGCTTCGCTACGCACAGTCACTTCATCTCGATGAAGTCGCCGCCCCGCCGTACGACGTGATCAATGAATCGGAGCGAGTTGCGTTGTGCGCACGTCACCCCAGCAACATCGCCTATATCGACATGCCTACGGGAGAGAATGCGTACGAAGACGCCGCCAAGACCTTGCGCCTATGGATTGGAGCCGGAGTTCTCGTCCTCGACGAAGTTCCGTCACTCACCCTCTATCGAATGCAATTTGTCGATTCATTAGGTGCAAAACGTTCGACAGTCGGCGTGCTTGGTGCGCTTGAAGTAGTTGACGAGGGCGCTGGCGGTGTTCTGCCACACGAACGTACGACTCCGAAGGCAACGACCGACCGCTTGGAACTCACCCGCGCCACGGACACGAATATGTCTCCGGTATGGGGACTCTCCCTTGCCTCTGGATTGAGTTCGAAGCTGTCCAAAAGCGGCGAGGATTGCGGATCGATGACGGATGCCGACGGAGTCGTCCACAGCGTTGAGCGCGTGATTGATCCTGAGCGACTGGCAGAAATTACACAATCAATTGCCGCTGTAGATGTCGTCATTGCCGATGGACATCATCGCTACGCGGTAAGTCGGACGTATCGCGATGAAGTTCGCTTTCGCACTGGACGAAACGACACCGCCGCAGAATTGACACTTGCATACGTCAATGAACTCGTCGAAAACCAACTGAGCGTGGCCGCCATACATCGCCTGTATAGCCACATTTCGTTGGACAATTTGCAAACGACGCTCGCTCGCTCGTTCGACATCGAGCAAGGCGGAGTGTTCGACGACACCACTCTGAGAGAGATGAGCGAGTTAGGCGCCTTGAGTCTGTTGCGGGCTGACCGAACCATTTCCTGGTTGAGACCAAAACAAGAAGCATTCGCGGGTGTCCGGCAACTTGACAGTGCGATGCTGGAACATGCCCTCAGCGCAATCCAACATACCGTTGCGTATCAACACGACATTGAAGAGGTGTGCCGCCAACTTGAAATCGGCGAAGCGTCTGCCGCGATTCTGATTAGGCCTGTCAGCGTTGCCGAGATACGTCGCACCGCAACCGAAGGATTACTGATGCCGCCCAAGTCGACCTTCTTTACTCCAAAATTGCGCACCGGGTTGGTGCTGCGACCGCTCTATATCAATTAGGCGATGGTGACTTTCGCATCGAGGTAAACGTCTTGCACGGCGTTGAGTATTTTCACGCCTTCGTTCATTGGTCGCTGAAATGCCTTGCGCCCGGTGATGAGCCCTTGGCCGCCGGCACGCTTGTTGATGACTGCGGTGCGGACGGCTGCCTCCAAGTCCTCGGCACCTTTGCTCTCACCGCCGCTGTTAATTAACCCAACGCGACCCATGTAGCAATTGACCACCTGCCATCTGGCGAGATCAATTGGATGATCGGTTGTCAATGTGTCGTACACCTTTGAACTCGTCTTGCCAAAACCCTTAAACGCGTTGTACCCACCATTATTTTCAGGCAACTTCTGCTTGATGATGTCTGCTTGAATCGAAACGCCGATGTGATTGGCCTGGCCGGTGAGATCTGCTGAAAGTTGGTAGTCAACGCCATCCTTTTTGAATTCGCTATTTCGTAGGTAGCACCACAGCACGGTGAACATACCCATTTCGTGGGCTTTGGCGAATGCCACTGCGACTTCTTGAATTTGTCGACTCGATTCCGCCGATCCAAAGTAAATCGTTGCACCGACTCCGACCGCGCCCATGTCGTATGCCTGTTCAACTTCACCAAACATGATTTGATCGGCACGATTTGGAAACGTGAGCAATTCGTTGTGATTCAGTTTGACGATGAACGGAATGCGATGCGCATAGCGACGACTAACTGCACCGAGAACCCCGAACGTACTGGCCACCGCGTTACAGCCACCTTCGATAGCCAACTCGCAGATATTTGCCGGATCAAAGTAGGCAGGATTCGGAGCGAAACTTGCCGCCCCGGAGTGCTCAATCCCCTGATCAACCGGCAAGATCGAAACGTATCCCGTCCCGCAGAGCCGCCCGTGGTTGTACACCGAGGCGAGGTTGCGCAACACGACCGGCGTGCGATCTGATTGGCTCACCACTTCGCTTACAAAATTAGGGCCCGGAAGTATGAGCGACGACTTTGGAATGCCCTTACACGTATGGGTCAGTAATTTTTCGGGATCACCTTTGAGTAATGCGGAAATGTCCACGTACTTAATCTAGCCAAATCATGTGCCGAGAGTGGACAAGCGTTCACTGACATCGGAAAAGTGAGGATCATGTGCGGCGATGCGACCAAACATTTTGCGCGCCGCAATCACATCGCCAGAACGGTCGTACAAATCACCCAACATGTACCACTCGCGCAAGTGATACTCCTGGACCTTGCGCGGATCTTGTGATCCGTGATGCATGAGTCGAACGGCACCCTGTAGATCTCCATGATCGGCCAACGCTCCAGCGGCGACTATACGACCTTCCGCCACTATTGACGGGTGCGGTGATGCCTCTTTCAATTCCTTCCACAGTTCATCGACCTTTTCAAACCTTCGAAGCGCGCGGTAACAGTCGGCAAGCACAGGGTGATTTGTCGTCGATCCGTGTGAGGCTGCACGTGCTTGTTCGAGTTGATCCGCGGCGTCGTTCCATTGACCCAAGCGATACAGCGACAGACCGGCAACCTCGTGAACAAGCGGAATGCCTGCGCACTTTTTAACGATTGGCATCACAATTTTCTTGGCATCCTGATATCGCTCACGTTCAAATGCATCGAGCGCCAAGGCAAATCGCTCGATCGTTCGCTTTGCCTCATCGGGACCAACCGCAGCCTCAATTGCCTTGGCCACAGTTGCCTCGACATGTGCCAAGGTTCGTGCCGTCGGGCGACGCGCGCTCCCATCCCGATCGGTTTCGTCTCTTCCCGGCTTCCGGCTTATCGGACCGTCGTCGCGCCAACGCTCAATCGTATGTTCGGTGACAGGCATCGGCTCCTTGCCGTACTTTCGACCACCGGTGCGATGATGAACTTCATCGGCCTTTCGTTGTGCGGCAGTTTGCGGACGGGAAGGAATATCGCGACGGTCTTCTCGACCACGCGATGGTCGGTCATCTCGACCGCGAAACGGTCGACCGGAACTTGGCCGTCCGGAACTTGGCCGTCCGGAACCTGATCGGTCGTCACGACCGCGATATGGGCGATCCGAACGTGGACGTTCTTCACGACCACGAGATGGTCGGTCATTTTCTCGACGTGGTCTGCCTGAAGTTGGTCGGTCATCACGTCCACGCGATGGGCGATCATCGTCACGGCGAGGCCTGCTC
>JBDTPW010000071.1:0-4869 GCA_039932495.1 Ilumatobacteraceae bacterium | reverse complement strand
CTCGCTAGGAATGTCGCGAGCTTGAGCGCGGACACCGAGATCGAATTCGTCGGCGCGACCTCGGCGCACGATCGGCCGGATTATGTGTTCCTCAGTTGGCACCCCAAGTTTGGCAACTAGGCGTTTTAAAGGATCGAGAGTTGGGTTGTCAAGGTTCCCCGCCGTAGTTGTGGCGATCCGTACTTTGACCCCGGCCGCGACGAGGCGCGGCACTGCCTCCACGACTTTGGCGAAGTTCTCGGGACCGCGAGCCATGTCATTTATTTCTGGGAGGTGTGAATCGAGCGAAATCTGGAGCGCTACATCGGGATGCGCAAGTCTGAATGCTCTTTCAATCCGCTCGCCGACGAATAACGTGCCGTTGGTCAACACCAAAACCGGAAGGTGCCGCACCATCTGCAAGACCGTGTCGGGCAGCCACGGCAACAGAAATGGCTCGCCGCCGGTGATGCCAAGGGCGGTGAATCCGAGTTCTCGTGCCTGTTCGGCGACAGCGATCATTTGTTCACTCGTGAGTTCGCGCCGTTTGCTTCTTGGCGATGATTCCGTGAGACAGTACGAACAGGCGAGATTGCAGTGATAGTTGCTGTAAAGCCACACGCGAAACGGAAGTTCTCCCGACTGCACAGCGTCGGCAATAGGACTAGCGGACGTGATTGTCTCGATCACGCCAACCCCTCAGCGGTAAGTCGCGTAAGCACCGAGTCGGCAGTGGGAAGTTGCAGACCTGTGGCGAACCGATTTAGAAACATTGTGGCACCGACGGTAACCGCAATTTCCACGAGAGCGGATTCATCCCAATGTGCCCGTGCTTCGCGCCACACGTCGTCCGGAAGCGGGCCGGTGGCACCTGCGAGTGCATCGATCCAGCCGATTAGTGCTCGTTCTGCCATAGACGGGAACGCATTCTCTGTCGGTACTTCACCACGAAGGGCACGCACTTCCTCGGCGCTGAGGCCAACGTCGAGCGAGACCTTCGTGTGGGTTTGAATGCAATAATTGCAGCCTTGCAAAACCGAAGTACGTAAGATGGCGAACTCTTTGTAGCGGGCTCCGACCGCGCCAGCTCCGAGAGCAGCCGAAATGAATCCGAGCGTCGGCGCCAAGAGTTCTGGCACATTTGCAAGCGCGGCAACAATTGGCCCAGGATCGCCTCCGAGAAAGAACTGTCGCGCAGTAATCGGGGCTTGATCGGCACTGATTAGTTCGACACGTGCCATGTAACTATCGTTGCACAACGGGCGTTGATATCGTGGCTTGCATGACGGCTGAACAAACCCATTGGGATTCGGTTTGGTCGACTAGCAAGCACGATGCTGTGAGTTGGCACCAGGGCGACGCGCAACCTTGAACTGACTTGGTGCGCCGCGTGTCGGTGCCTTCGGACCGAGTGGCGGTAATGGGAGCCGGGACATCGGCACTTGTCCTCGAACTCGTGGCTCACGGTTACCTGCATATCGAAGCGGTTGACCATTCGCAGGTCGCATTTGCCCAACTCCGCGCGCTGCTCGGAGACGCATCTGACGCGGTCCGTTTCACATGCGCCGATTTACGCTCGGTAAAATTTCAGAAACCTGTGCACGTATGGCACGACCGGGCTACGTTCCACTTCCTTACATTGCCGACCGACCAGGTTTTGTACGCAGCACGTGCAGCTGCGGGAGTTGCGCCAGGAGGCCATCTTGTGATGGCGACTTTTGCAAAAACTGGGCCGCGGTATTGCAGCGGACTACCGGTTGCCCGCCATTCAACTTCCTCGCTTGCGTCTGTGTTCGCAGACGGGTTTGAACTCATAGAGGCATTTGAGCGTCAGCACCTTACGCCTTGGAATGCTCCACAGTCATTCACTCACGCTTTGCTTCGTCGGAAATCGTAGATCTATCGCACCTAGTATCCGGCCTCGCGTAAAGCAATCACTAATGGCGTTGAGACGTTATCATTTGCCAGAAGGTGTGGCTTCATGCCACCGCCGTATCCGGCGCGACATTGCGCAACCCTAAGACTGAGGAATTTGGGCGCGTAACTCGCCCAATTCGCGCTCGAATCGTGCGCGCTGTTCCTGCGCCGCGAGCGGTCCTCCCCCACCTGGCGAACTGCGACGACGAACAGATACTCCGGGCGCGATGAGGGCCGCCGCCTCCGAACCAAAAGCAGGATCGTTGAGAACAAGGTCATGCAGCGATATTTCACCAGAAATACTTTGTGCCACAAGCTTCCCGACCATTGCGTGTGCATGTCGGAACGGGGTTCCGCGAGACACCAGCCATTCGGCCAGATCGGTTGCCACAAGCGATTGTTGATCGGCGGCCGCCGCCATGTTTTGGGGATGGAACGTTGCCGTGGCGATCATTCCGGACAACGCGGAAATTCCTAACGAAATCTGATCGACAGAGTCGAACAACGGCTCTTTGTCCTCCTGCAAGTCTCGGTTGTACGACAGCGGCAACCCCTTGAGCGTCGTCAGTAGGCCGGTCAAGTTTCCAATGAGCCGACCAGATTTTCCGCGAGCGAGTTCAGCAATGTCGGCATTCTTCTTTTGCGGCATCATCGACGACCCCGTGGCATACCGATCATCGAGATGGGCAAAGCCAAACTCTTCCGACGTCCACAACACCCACTCCTCACCAATCCGTGAAAGGTGCACGCCTAGAAGCGCCAAATCGAACAACGCCTCGGCGACAAAATCGCGATCGGATACCGCGTCGAGAGAATTGGCGAACCGATTCTTGAAACCCAGTTGTTGGGCAACGAAATCCGGATCAAGCGGCAGGGATGATCCGGCCAACGCGCCAGCGCCAAGTGGTGACACGTCGAGGCGGTCGATGCACTGTACAAGTCGATCCACATCGCGCATGAACGCCCACGCATGTGCCAAAAGATGATGGGCAAGCAAAACGGGTTGAGCCCGCTGAACATGCGTGTAACCGGGCAGGTACACACCACCGTCGTCCCAACCAGCTTCGTCGGCGCGGCTGGCCAACACTTCGCACAAGCCAATCAACTGATTGGCCACGACATTCAGTTCACGTTTCGCCCAAAGACGTAAAGCGGTGGCGCACTGGTCGTTGCGGCTCCGACCGGTATGCAGTTTGGCTCCCGTGTCACCGGCAATTTGAGTTACACGACGCTCAATTGCCGTGTGAATGTCCTCGTCGCTTGGCTCGAGTACGAACGTGTCGTCTTCGAATTCAAGTGCAACCTGTTGCAGGGCAAGCACAATCTTTTCGGTTTCTTCTGCGCTCAAGATGTTGGCGTGTCCAAGCCCACGCACATGAGCGATGGAACCGGCAATATCGTCACGCCACAGCCGCCGATCAAAACCGATGCTCTGGGTATACGCCATCAGCGCTTCTGCCGGGGCCTCGCTAAAACGACCGTGCCACAACGGCGCACCTTCCGCGGTCTCGTTAGTCACTTCTTGGACCTTTTGGAACTTTTTAGACCAGCCAATTTGGAAATATCTCTTGCTAAATTTTTGGCGCTGTAATTGGCACTCGCTAAACAAAACATCGTGTCGTCACCGGCAACAGTTCCGACTAGCCCATGCAAACGAGATCGATCAAGCGCAGAGGCAACGACATGGGCGCACCCAGGTGGCGTACGGATAACGACCATTGGTTCGCTCACCTGAACGTCGGCAACCCACTCGGTGAGCACACGCTTCAATTGGTCAGGAGGAGAGAACCGATCAGGTTCAAAGTTTGGAATCGCGTACACCGTTTCGCCGCTGCCCGTGCGCATCTTGGTGGCGCCGAGTTCCTCTAGGTCTCGCGACACGGTTGCCTGGGTGGCGACGATGCCGGATTTCTTCAGCAAGGTGAGCAACTCCGGTTGGCTTGTCACGTCGCCACCGGAAATGATCCGAGAAATGGTTTGCTGACGTTGCGTTTTGGAACTCATGTGGAAACCTCCAAGAGAAATGCCAATAATCCACGGGCTGAATGCAATCGATTGTGTGCTTGAACGACGACACGACTTGAATCTCCATCGATTACATCCGCCTCAACTTCATAACCACGGTGAGCCGGAAGGCAATGCATGAAGATCGCCGAGGTATCAGCGGCGGCCATGACCTCAGTCGTCACTTGGAAACGGGCAAAGGCAACTTCGCGTCGCTCGGATTCGTCTTCCTGCCCCATCGACGTCCAGACATCGGTGTGCACAGCATGCGCACCCGCGGCAGCAACCTTGATATCGCGATACTGCTCCACCGACGACGCGCCGAGTTCAATGAGTCGCTCGAGTTCTGATGTGGCGGCGTCGTAACCGGCCGGGCAGCCAAGTCGTATGTGCATACCCAACATCGCGCATGCCTGAGTAAGCGACCTGGCGACGTTGTTGAAATCTCCGATATAGGCGACTGTCTTGCCAGTCAGATCACCGAACTCCTCACGCATCGTCAACACATCGGCAAGAGTCTGCAGCGGATGAGCGATGTTGCTCAACATGTTGACAACAGGAGTGTTGTTCACTGCCGCCATTCTCTGCAACGTTGAATGGTCGAATACGCGGGCGGCCAACACCGAGTGGTAGCCACTCAATACCTTTGTGACATCTTCTACGGTTTCGCGATCATCAAATCCAATTTCCTCGCCGCGGGTGTACACGGGATGTCCGCCAAGTTGCACAACGGCCATCTCCATGCTGTGGCGAGTGCGGTTGGATGGCTTTTCGAAAATCAGGGCCACTCCCTTACCCGAAAATGGCTTGCCCAACTTTGCAATTGGTTTCGTCGCCAGGTCTAGGACATACCCAAGTTCCCCTGCACTCAAATCCGTGACTTCAAGAAAGTTCCTCATTGCAAAACCTCGGCGATGATGGCGACGGCTTCGTCAAGTTCCGCGGTGCTCACCGTGATTGGCGGGGCGA
>JBDTPW010000070.1:0-8303 GCA_039932495.1 Ilumatobacteraceae bacterium | reverse complement strand
GAAAAGATCGAGCGGGCGCGCGAATTGGGTGACCTCAAGGAAAACGGCGATTATCACGCCGCCAAGGACGAACAGGGCCATATGGAAGGTCGAATTAGGCAACTCGAATCAATCCTGGAAGACGCCGAAATCGTTGCTGTGGCGCCGGCAGGAGTCGTTGGGCTTGGTGCAATTGTGACCGTGCAATACGACGGCGAATCCGATTCGGAACGCTTTCTCATCGGCCATGTCGAGGAACGTCCGGCCGATGACAGCCTGAGCGTGATGAGTCCCAGTTCACCACTTGGGTCTGCATTGCTCGGCGCAAAAAAGGGCGCCACCGTGTCGTACGAGGCGCCGACCGGCAAACTAAAAGTGAAAGTGCTTGACACCCAATCGGCGTAACGAATATGAATGAAACCACGCGAACTCCAGTCCTACCTCGCGGGTACCAACTTGATCTTCCCGGTCGTGGTCGCACGTTCATTCGCGATGTTGAAGGACCACCGGGCGCACCCGTATTGATGCTGCTGCACGGATGGACGGCGACCGCTGATCTTAATTGGTTCACCTGCTTCGAGGTGTTGAGTGAACACTTCCGGATCATCGCCCCAGACCTGCGCGGTCACGGTCGCGGAATTCGTCACAAGCGGCTATTTCGTTTAGAAGACTGCGCCGACGACGTCGCGGCAATCGCGGACGTGCTCGGCATCCACACGTTCATTCCTGTTGGCTACTCGATGGGTGGCATCATCGCTCAGCTGATGTGGCATCGCCACCAAACTCGCGTGCGAGGTCTTGTGCTGTGCTCCACCGCCGGATACTTTTCATCGTCGCGCGAAGAGCGATTGAGATTTCTTGGGCTCACCGGTCTTACCGCCTTGGCTCGAGCTACGCCCTCCAACACCGCAGACTGGCTATCCGATCGAATTTATTTGCAAGGCAGGAGCGAAAGATTCGATCCGTGGGCACTCGAGCAGATGGCTAGCCACGACTGGCGACATGTGCTTGCCGCCGGACGCGCCATCGGCGGGTTCAATTCTCGCCAGTGGCTTGGCGACATCGATGTTCCTACATCGGTCATCGTGACGACACAAGACACCGTGGTTCCGCCCGAGCGCCAGCGCCGCCTGTACCAACAGTTGCGCAATGTTCGGGTGTATGAAGTCAACGCAGACCATAACGCGGTGTATTCCGCGCGTGATCAATTTGTCCCCATCTTGCTTGACGCGTGTTCGAGCGTGTACGCCCGATCACTTACATAATCGTTTGCAGATCTAACCCAATATCAAGCACACCCGCCGAGTGAGTCAGTGCTCCAACAGAGATGTAGCGGACTCCGGTTTGGGCAACCGCTTTGGCAGATTCCAAGGTGATCCCTCCGCTTGCCTCCAGAGTGACCGCTTTACCGGTTCGAGCCGAGTGCTCATCGGCGGCGAGCACAGCCTTGCGCATGAGATCGGGCGCCATGTTGTCGAGCAACACCAAATCGGCACCCGCCTCGAGCGCTTCGTTTAACTGATCAAGCGAATCAACTTCGATTTCGATGCTGATATCACCTTTCAGTTTTCGTACTTCTGCAAAGGCCTTGGCTACCCCACCGGCGGCGACAATGTGGTTGTCCTTGACGAGTGCCGCATCGGACAGCGACATGCGGTGGTTAACGCCGCCGCCGCAACGCACAGCATATTTTTCAAGTGAGCGAAATCCGGGTGTCGTCTTTCGCGTGTCGCGAACAGATGCGCCGGAACCGGCAAGCGCGTCAAACCATTTGGCGGTTGCGCTCGCCACTCCTGACAAATGACACAAAATATTGAGCGCGGTTCGCTCGGCTGTGAGCAGTTCGCGAGTTGGCGCCTCAATGTTGGCGAGCACAGCGCCCGCTGCCACCCGATCTCCGTCCTCCACACGTTTTGTGAAAGTCACCGCTTCTGGGCCGCACACCATGTCGAACACCGCCTCCGCCACATCAAGCCCGGCGATGCATCCGGCACTCCGCGAATTGAGACTGCCCATACTCCGTTGGTTGCCCGGCACCGTGGCAAGAGTCGTGATGTCTGGTCCGTTGGCCAGATCTTCGTCAAGTCCCAAAGCAATGACTCGTCGAACCACATCAAGTTCGAGGCCGCTGGCGACCAGTCGAGTGGCCACTGTTTGTGACAATTGGTGGTATTGCATTGCCGTGTCTATGCGCCGTCTGGAATTCCGCTGATGATGACTTGTCCGTCGACCATCGACACTGACAGGTGACGAACCCATTCCGGGCGCGCATTCGTTACATCGGTGCGCCGGTGACAGCCGCGACTTTCTGTCCGGGCAAGGGCCGACATCGCAACAGCTAGAGCAACGGTGACGATGTTTGTAGCCTCAAAATTTCGCCGGGTTGCGGGAACTCTCGAATCAATTTTCTCGGCTATCACATCAAGATCGTCAATTGCTTGTTGCAAACCGTGCGGGCTACGCAACACTCCTACATGTCGAGACATTGTTGTGCGCACAGCAACACGCATTGAGTCATCGAGTAGACCGCTTCCACTCGATTGATCGTGTTCTACCTCGGGTTCGATTCTTTCCGGGAGTTCCCACGCCAAATTGCGACCAACCCGCGTACCGACAACCAAGCTCTCCGTCAAACTATTCGACGCCAACCGATTGGCTCCGTGCACGCCCGTGTATGCGACTTCGCCAACAGCAAACAGCCCCTCAACTTCTGTCGTGCCATCCATGTTCGATGAGATTCCACCGCAGGTGTAGTGCGCCGCCGGTGCAACGGGAATCCGCTGGGTAAGTGGATCGATTCCAATCGCCTCGCACGCCTTCGTAATGAACGGAAAGCGCGCGGCAAATCGTGGCCCGATCGAAGTGGCGTCTAAATACACGTGATCGTCAACTCCTCCCGGTGCTTGGGCCATCCGCGCACTGATCGCCGCCGCCACAACATCGCGTGGGGCGAGATCCTCCTGCGGGTGTACTCCCTTCATGATTCGAACGCCAGCACCGTCGTACAAAATTGCCCCTTCTCCGCGCACGGCTTCGCTGATCAACATTTGCTGATTCGTCGAAGTCGCATCGTGCCACAACACGGTCGGATGAAACTGGACGAACTCCAAATCGCGCAATTGCAATCCGGCTCGAAGGGCGAGCGCCTGGCCATCGCCGGTGACTGCCGCCGGATTCGATGTCGAGGCAAAAACCTGTCCGTATCCGCCAGTCGCGATCACCACCGCCCTAGCCGTGATCAAGCCGACGCTCTTTACCGTTCCATCATCATTGAGTAACGCAACGCGAACACCGGCTACGTGTCGTGGCTTATCAACTTTGCTCGTGCCAAAAACCAAATCCACTGCGAATGCGTGAGCCAGCACGTCGACACCGGCGTTGATCACGTTTTCATCCAACGTTCGTTGAATCTCTGCACCCGATTGATCTCCGCCTGAGTGCACAATTCGCGAGCGAGAGTGGCCACCTTCCCGACCGAGAGCATGTTGCCCGTCAAAACCCGGGTCGAATGCCGCGCCGAGCTTTTCTAAATAATTGATTGCCGTCGGCGCATCGCGCACAAGTGAAACTACGGCTGACTCATCACACAACCCGGCGCCTGCTTCCAATGTGTCGTGCACATGTTCTGCAAACGTGTCGGCCGGATCGAGCACCGCCGCCAATCCACCCTGTGCCCAGGCGGTACTGCCCGCATCGAGAGAATCTTTGGTGATCAGCAACACGTTGCGTACCGGTCGAGCCGCGAGCGCGACTGCAAGACCAGCGGCTCCCGATCCCAACACGACGACGTCCACATCTCGTTTCCAGGAAACATCGGGCGTAGCCAATTTCGCCGGCAATGCGACCGAGTGAGTCGTCGATTGGCTCATCTTTGGTATCAACTCGCTAACTATTCGGCGGTGCGCGACGGAGTGCCGATCGCGATCATTCGCTCCACCGACATTCGCGCCCGATCCGCAATGTCGCGAGGCACGTCGACAACATCATTTCCGTCGCGGAGCGAGCGAAGCAGTTTTTCCGGGGTAATCATTTTCATGTATTTGCACACCGCGGCTCGATTCACCGGTTCAAAGATGACAAGCGGGTTGGCCTTGCGCAACTGATACAGCATTCCAGTTTCGGTGGCCACCAAAACTTTCTTCGCCGTCGTTGTTTGAGCCGCCTCGATCATCCCAGAAGTCGAAAGTATCTTTGTGCGCTCGGCCGGCACCACACCGCTGCTGGCCAAATACATCGCCGAAGTTGCGCATCCACATTCCGGGTGAATGAACAATTCGGCTTCCGGTTCGGCCGCCACCATCGCCTTCAGATCGGCGCCGTTGATCCCCGCGTGCACATGGCACTCACCCATCCAAATGTGCATGTTGTCGCGGCCCGTAATTCGCTGCACATGGGCACCAAGAAACTGGTCTGGGCAGAACAAGACCTCGGTGTCGACGGGAATCGATTGCACGACATCAACCGCATTCGACGACGTGCAACAAATGTCGGTCTCGGCCTTCACCGCTGCAGTCGTATTGACGTAGCTGACGACGACCGCACCAGGATGCTCGGCCTTCCACGTGCGCAACTGATCGGCATTGATCGTGTCGGCCAGCGAACATCCCGCCTTGGCATCGGGGATGATCACGGTCTTGTCGTAATTGAGGATCTTGGCGGTCTCCGCCATGAAATGAACGCCGCAAAAGATGATGGTCGAAGCCTCAACACTTGCAGCAACCCGCGACAATCCAAGCGAATCGCCAACGTGATCGGCAACATCTTGAATTTCAGGAACCTGATAATTGTGCGCGAGGATCACCGCGTCGCGCTCTTTGGCCAAGCGCTTAACTTCTGCAGCAAATTCCGAGTCGGCAGTCTTCGTCTCGGCGAGGTCGACGCGTGCGCTCACGCCATCATTCTACGGGCCAGTGTCAGAGCTCGATTGGGCCTGGGCAACGTCTTGTCGTTGCACAATAACCTTCGGATCGAACCACAAATTTGTCACAGCATCGGCAAGTGATCCGCGCGCAGCACCCGGGTCGCTGACCACCTCTTCTGGCGAATCGGCAAAACGCAATACCGATCCAACACCGTCATCACACACGGCCACAACAAGCCGCACCCGCCGTCGCTTCGGATGCTCGCTCGGTGGCCCCGTAAATTCGGCCTCCTCGTCTTCGTCATGCACAGGGGCTGCCCATCCACACGTAAGCACGACGGCCGCATCAAACATTCTGGCGATCGCGCTTGTCGGCGCGTCGAGTAATTCATACACGTCTCCGTGTTCTGCCAAAAAAGTAATCCGCAAGGCGCCATCTGCGTTGAACGCAATCCCCTCGTGATCGACAACGGCGACTCCGTACAGTCGCGCTCGTTTCAGATCGAAACCGTCGAGTGAAGTGTGCAGGCTGTGCTCGACACATCTGGCGACAGCGACGGGAGATATTCGAGTTATATCGTGTTGGGTTGTCATAAACGCCATGTGTGCACCACGCAGTCCTGCGGTTGAATAGAGGTGTGGCCAAACCGTTGACCCTTGCGCAAAAGGTGTGGGATCGACACGTGGTCCATTCCGCCCCGGGTGAGCCCGATCTCCTCTATATAGATCTCCATCTAGTCCATGAGGTGACAAGTCCGCAGGCATTCGAAGGTTTGCGCCTCAATCAACGCAGCGTTCGACGCCCTGATCTCACGGTGGCAACCGAGGATCACAATGTGCCGACGCAAAATATTCACCTGCCGATTGCCGATCCAATATCGGCAAAACAGATCGATGTGATGCGGGCCAATGCCAAAGATTTTGGGATCACGCTGTACCCCATGGGCGATTCCCACCAGGGCATAGTCCACGTCATTGGCCCAGAACAAGGTCGCACTCTGCCCGGGATGACGATCGTCTGCGGCGATAGCCACACGTCAACTCATGGTGCGTTAGGCGCGCTCGCCTTTGGTATTGGTACGAGCGAAGTTGAACATGTGTTGGCCACCCAGACAATTCCACAAACTCGACCAAAGTGGATGAGTGTGACCGTTAACGGCGATTTGCCCGACGGTGTCACCGCCAAGGATGTCATCTTGTCGATCATCGGCATCATCGGCACCGGCGGCGGTATCGGACATGTCATCGAATATCGCGGTTCAACAATTCGCGCACTATCGATGGAAGGTCGGATGACCCTGTGCAACATGTCGATCGAAGCCGGCGCACGTGCCGGACTCGTGGCCCCCGACGAAATTACATTTGATTATCTCAAGGGTCGCGAATTCGCGCCAACTGGAGCCGATTGGGATGCAGCCGTGGCCGAGTGGCGCACGCTGCGCACCGACGACGGCGCGCAGTTTGACAAAGAAGTCGTGATTGATGCGAGCACTCTCACTCCACAGGTGAGTTGGGGTACGAACCCTGGCCAAGTTGTCAGTATTGACGGCACTGTGCCGCGACCAGAACTAGTCGACGACGTCACCGCCCGAGATGCGATTACCCGCGCCCTCACCTACATGGGCCTCGAGGCGGGCACGCCGATTCGAGACATTGCAGTCGACACCGTGTTCATCGGTTCGTGCACGAATAGCCGCATCGAAGATCTGCGCGCCGCCGCACAAGTGGTCAACGGTCGTCACGTCACCGTCAAGAGGGCGATGGTCGTGCCCGGCAGTCACGCAGTGAAAGCGCAAGCCGAAGCAGAAGGATTAGACCAAATCTTTATAAGAGCCGGCATGGACTGGCGCGAACCAGGTTGTTCAATGTGTCTGGCGATGAATCCCGACAAGTTGGCCGTCGGGGAACGCGCGGCCAGCACGAGCAATCGCAACTTTGAAGGCCGCCAAGGTCGCGGCGGTCGTACCCATCTCGTCTCACCTGCCGTGGCGGCGGCAACTGCGGTGGCCGGTCACTTTGCCACGCCGAAGGATTTGCAATGAAACAGGTTCGCGTTGTCGCTGGTCGTGGCGTACCACTGAAGCGTTCCGATGTTGATACCGATCAGATCATTCCTGCCGAGTGGCTCAAGCGCGTCGAGCGCACCGGTTTCGAAAAGGGTCTGTTCTCGACGTGGCGCGACGATCGCGACTTTGTGCTCAACGACGAGCGCTATGTCGGGGCAAGTATTTTGGTTGCCGGCCCAGGTTTCGGTATCGGCTCGTCTCGCGAACATGCCGTGTGGGCAATTCAGCAGGGAGGATTCGATGCCGTGATTGCTCCAAGTTTTAGCGATATTTTCCGTAACAATTGTGCCAAGAACGGCCTCGTCCCCGTCGAACTTGAGGAATCGATCGTCAAGAAGTTGTGGGAAATCATCGAAACCGATCCGAATACCGAGATCACCGTTGATGTCGAGCGTCTGCAAGTCGAAGTTCCTAGCGCAGGAATCACCGCCAAGTTTGCAATGGACTCATCGACACAGGAACGATTTCTCAACGGCCTTGACGATGTCGCAATCACTCTCACCCACGAAAGTGAAATCACTTCCTTCGAAGCTTCGCGCTCAAGTTGGCTTACCCAGTGTTAACACAACCCGCAAAGTGTCAAATACCCCACTCAGCGAGGCGGTCGATGATCCCGCGATCATGTTCAATCACATACTTCAATGCATCCATAAACTTTTTGTCCTTACGTACCGAATGTGTCTCTACGGGGTGAGGAAACTGGATAAATCGCGCAAGCGCTCGTCGTTGGAAAACACCGCAATCGGCTCTTGTGGCTCCAGGCGCAACCCGCGTTGGATGATTCGACACGTGGTGTGCTGGTTGTATTCGGCCAGCGTCACCGCCCATCCATCACGGCCGGCACGGGCGGTTCGACCGGAACGATGCAGGTATGTCTTCACATCTAGCGGCGGCACGTAGTGCACGACCATAGCCACATCGTCGATGTCGATCCCCCGAGCCGCCACATCGGTGGCCACCAAAATATTTAGTTCGTTATTCGTAAACCGGTTGAGTGCTCGTTCACGAGCCGCTTGGGGCAAGTCGCCGTGAATGGCCATCGCCCGAGCCCCGAGTTTTTGCAACGACTCGGATACCTTGTCGCAACCACGCTTCGTGTCGCAAAACACGAGCGTCTTGCGATCGCCGGTGGCGAGTTTGGCGATGACACGATCCTTGTCCATGTGATGCACGCCCAGAAATAGATGCCGCATCGTGCCCACCGTGTCGGTCGGAGCATCGATCGACACTTCGCGCGGCGACTTCAGGTATCGCTTCACCAACTGAGCCACCTGGCCATCGAGCGTTGCCGAGAACAGCATTGTCTGGTGAACTGCGGTGACATGTCGAAGAACCCATTCGACCTGAGGCATGAATCCCTCGTCGGCCATCCGATCTGCCTCATCGACGACAACCAC